>CAKPQY010000010.1 GCA_934179885.1 uncultured Clostridia bacterium | reverse complement strand
TCTTATTTTATCTTCTACTAACTCTGTAATAGTATCATTAGATAGTTTTCACTTATATTTTTCTTGCAACTGTTTTGTATATTTTTCATAGCTTTTTCTTAAATATTTTCCTAAATGTTTCATGTCAACAGATTGTCCACCATATTGATTACTTGCAACAGCTGCTATTATTTGTGTTGTTACTGTACAAGCTACTTGAAAACTTTTTGGACTTTCTATTAATTTTCCGTTCATTACTGTTCCATTATCTAACATGTCTTCTATATTAATTAGGCAACAGTTAAATATTGGTTGTACAAAGTAATCAGCGTCGTGGAAATGCAAAATTCCTTCTTGATGTGCCTTTACTATTTTTTCAGGTAATAATAATCTGTTTGTTAAATCTCTTGAAACTTCTCCTGCTATATAATCTCTTTGTGTAGATGCTAGCATTGTATTTTTATTTGAATTTTCTTCGGCTAATTCTTTATTTTCATTTCTTATTAAACCTAAAATTGATTCATCTGTTGTATTTGATTTTCTTATTAATGCTCTATTATAACGATATACAATATATTTTTTTGCTAATTCATATCTTCCTATTTCCATTAATTTTTCTTCTATTATATCTTGAACATCTTCTACTAGCATTCTTTTTTTGCCTAAATCTTCTATATACTCAATTATTTCTTTTATTTCTTCTTTAGTAGCTTTTTCTTTTCCTTTTACCTCTTGATTTGCTTTATCAATTGCTATTGAAATTTTTTGTCTGTCATAATCTACGACTCTTCCATCTCTTTTGATAATCTTCATTTTTGCATTTCCTCCTTCATTTTCCACATTTAGTATTTGTTTTACTTGTGTGTTTCCATATCTTTTATGTGTTTATTATATATCAAAAAAAATCTTTTTCTGTTGCAAAAGCAACATTTTTTATTTTTTTATTTTCCCATTTTTTAAACTTAGCTTATTTCTAAGGAATTCTCTTTTATTACATTTTGATTACATTTTGTTCGTTGCATTTGCAACATTTTTGTTGTATAATTATATAAATAATTTTGAAAGAGGATTTTTATATTATGATATCAAATATAGATATGGAAAATTTTATAAAAGACTTTTCTTGTAATTGTAAAAATGTGCAAAAAAAAGCTTTTAAAAAAGGTCAAACAATAACAACTTATATTCAAAAAAGAAATCAAATATGTATTCTAGCCGAAGGAGAGGCTGATTTGGTTAGGTATGATTTGAATGGCAATAAATCTATAATAGAACATTTTACAAAAAATGATATTTTTGGAGAAGCTTTTTATATTGTAACTACTAACAGTGAACTATCAGTAGAAGCTAAAAAAAATTGTGAAATATTATTTTTTAGTTATGATAATATTCACCAAAAGTGCAAAACGAATTGTAAATTTCATCAGGTATTATCTGAGAACTTTTCTGAACTTATTCTAAATAAGATAACTCATTTAAATACTCGTATAGAAATTTTAACCAAACGTACTATTAGAGAGAAATTGCTTGGCTATTTTTCTATTATGTCTAGTAGAAATTTAAATAAAACTTTTTCTATGCCTTTTTCTTTAACTGATTTAGCAGATTATTTGAGTGTTGATAGAAGTGCTATGATGAGAGAGCTTAGATTTTTAAAAGATGAAGGTTTTATAAAAAAGAGTGGAAATAAAATTACGCTTTTATATTAATAATTAGAACAAAAGGGGCATGATATTAGAAAATCCTACTGGAAATACGTTTTCCAATAGGATTTTTAATTATATTTTTCTATTTTTTTACTATCTTATTATAAAAGTCTTATCAAATGAGGCACATTTTCAATTTGGCACTCTTTCTCATTTCCAGTTTTCATATTCTTTATTTTAACAACTCCAGAATTAACCTCATCTTCACCAACAACTATAACAAAAGGAATTTCAAGCTTATCTGCATATTTCATTTTAGCCTTCAATTTCTTATCATTTAAGTAAATTTCTGTGTTAATTCCATTACTTCTTAAATTATTAGCAATTTTTATTGGAACACTTAAATCTTCTAACATTGGAACTATCAATACTTCCGCAACAGATTTTTTATCAGCATTTATTAGATTTAATTCATTTAATTTATAAAATAATCTTGTTAAACCAATTGATATTCCTACACCTGGTAGTTTTTTATCTGTATAATGTTCTGCTAAGTTTTCATATCTTCCACCTGAACATACACTTCCAAGCTCTCTGTATTGATTTAAAAATGTCTCATAAACTGTTCCTGTATAATAATCTAAACCTCTCGCAATTGTTAAATCAACTTTAAAATTGCCCTCTGGTATCCCAAATAATCTTACATAATTAACAACTTGTGTTAATTCTTCAAGTCCCATTTGGAAATTTTCGTTCTGTATATTTAAATCTTGTAATTTTTGAAGTTTTTCATCAGTTGTTCCATCTATTTCTATAAAATTCATTATTGTTTCTATAGAATTTTTTGGAACTTCAATTTTTTCTAATTCTTCAATTACTGCTTCTTTTCCTATTTTTTCTATTTTATCAATTATTCTTAATATTTCTGTACTATTTTCTTTTTGCTCCAAACTTTCAAATAATCCATTTAATATTTTTCTATTATTTATACGAATTGTAAAATCATCAAATCCTAATTCTTTAAATACATTATAAATAACACTTGGAAGTTCTGCATCATTTATTATACTTAATTCCCCATCACCTATAATGTCTATATCACATTGATAAAATTCACGAAATCTTCCTTTTTGAGCTCTTTCCCCACGATATACTTTTCCAATTTGATATCTTCTAAATGGAAAGCTTAAATTTCCATAATTTTTAGCAACATATTTTGCAAGTGGTACTGTTAAATCAAATCTCATTGATATATCTGTATCACCTTTTTCAAATCTATATATCTGTTTTTCTGTTTCTCCACCAGCTTTTGCAAGCAATACTTCTGATAATTCTAGTATTGGTGTGTCTAGTGGTAAAAATCCAAATTTTTGATATATTTTTTCTATTTTTTCTTTCATTTGCTCAAATAATATTTGTTCATTTGGCATTAATTCCATAAATCCTGCCAATGTTCTTGGTTCTGTTTTATTACTCATCTTCTCATCTCCTTTTTGTATTTTACCACATTTTAGGCTTTAATTCAAGATAAATAGGCTTTTCATCTTTTAACATAGTTGCCTTTCCATGACCCGGATAAATAAAAGTTTCATCTGGCAAAATCAAAATTTTATTTATAATTGAATTCATTATATCTTCCCTACTTGATGTTGGTAAATCAGTTCTTCCCCATGTTCCAGCAAAAATTGTGTCACCTGAAAATAAACATTTTTCTTTTTCACAATAAAGTGACGTACTTCCAGCTGTATGTCCAGGTGTATGAATCACTCTAAATTCTAATTCTCCTAAATGAATCAAATCATTATCATCAATTCTTGAATCAGCTTCTAATTCAATTTCTGGTAATCCTATATATTCTGTTAAATTTATATCTACATTGTTTAAACCTTCTGCATCTATTCTATGAATTAAAATTCTTCCACCACAGCGTTTTTTTAACTCTGTTACACCCGCAATATGATCTCCATGACAATGTGTTAAATAAATATATTTTAACTTTCCTTTAAATACATTTTTTATCAAATCCTCTATTTTATCTACATCACCTGCTGGGTCTATTACCATTATTTCTCTACTATCTTCATCAAATATCACATAACAATTTGTTTTATCACCTATCCATGTTTGTATCTTTAGTTCTTTTAAAATCATTTTTGTCCCAAGAGGGACGGTTCTTATTGGGACATTTTCCCATTTTTTTACATTATGTCCCAAAAAGAACCGTCCCCTCTGGGTCACCTCCTTACTTCATATACACTATCAACTTTTTTAATAGCTCTTATTACTTTATTTAACTCTTCTATATTTTCTACTTCAATATTAAGTTCAATTATTGCAATTCTCTCCTTTGTAACCTTAGTATTAACTCCCATAAGCTTACTATTTGTATCCTTAGCTGCATTCAAAATATCAACCAATAATCCATTTCTGTCATTTGCTAAAACTTCTATATTTACATTATAGTTTTCTTTTGCCTCTTCATACCACTTTACATCTATCATCCTGTTTTCTTCAGTTAATAAGTCTTTTACATTTATACAGTCTTTTCTATGGACTGATACTCCTCTTCCTTTTGTTATATATCCTATTATTTCGTCTCCTGGAAGTGGATTACAACATCTTGATAATTTTACTAAACAGTTGTCTATTCCTTTTACCACAATTCCTGAACTTGATGGCTTTTGTTTTCTTTCTTTTTGTTTACTTAATTGTTCTAATTTTTCTTCAACATTTTCTTCTGTATGTTCTTTTCTGTACTCTTGTAACATTCTAGCAATTATTTTTACTGCTGAATTTGCTCCAAATCCAACTGCTGCATACATTTCTTCTAAGTTCTTATATTTATATCTATCTAGCATTGGCTCGATATATTGATTTTTAAATAAATCTGTATAAGAAACTCCTATTCTTTTTATTTCTTTTTCTATTAAGTCTTTTCCTTTTTCAATGTTCTCTGCTCTTTCTTCTTTTTTGAACCAACTATTAATCTTGTTTTTAGCTTTTGTACTTTTTACAAATTTAAGCCAATCTCTACTTGGTCCTTTTGAATTATCTGATGTTATAATTTCTATGATATCTCCACTTTTTAATGGTGTTATTATTGGCATCATTTTGCTATTTATTTTGCATCCAGTCATATGATTTCCTATTTCTTCATGTATTGAATATGCAAAGTCTATTGGTGTTGCATCCCTTGGTAATACTTTTATAGCTCCTTTGGGTGTAAATACATATACTTCATCTTCAAATAATTCTGTTTTTAATGTTTCTAGAAATTCTTGTGGGTCTTGCATATCTTTTTGCCATTCTAGTGATTCTCTAAGCCATGCTAACTTGTCTTCTTCTACTTTTACAGCTTGTTTTTTTCCAAAATAACTTGCCTCTTTATATGCCCAGTGTGCTGCAATTCCGTATTCAGCAATTCTATGCATATCCCATGTACGTATTTGCACTTCAAATGGTGTTCCTTTTTCTCCTAAAAGTGTTGTATGTATTGATTGATACATATTAGGTTTTGGCACAGCTATATAGTCTTTAAATCTTCCTGGCATTGGACTATACATTTCATGTACTACACCTAAAGCTGCATAACAGTCTTTTACTGAATTAACTAATATACGTAATGCAAACAAATCATATATTTGGTCTAGTGTTTTATTATCTCTTTTCATTTTTCTATAAATACTATATAAATGTTTTGCTCTTCCTGTTACTTCGGCATCTATATGTTGTTTTTTTAGTTGAACTCGTATATCATCCATTATTTTTTCAATAAATTTTAATCTTTCTTCTCTTTTTTTGTTTATTCCTTCAACTAATTCATGATACTCTTCTGGGTATAAATATTTAAATGCTAAGTCCTCTAGTTCCCATTTCATTGAATATAGACCTAAACGATTTGCAAGTGGTGCATATATTTCCATTGTTTCTTTTGCATTTGCTATTTGTCTATCTCTTTTTAGAAATTTTAAAGTTCTCATGTTATGAAGTCTATCTGCAAGTTTTATAATGATAACTCTAATATCTTTCCCCATTGCTAAAAACATTTTTCTATAATCTTCTACTTGTTGTTCTTCAACCGTTGAAAATTGCATTGTACTAAGTTTTGTCACACCTGCTACCATATCTGCAACTTCATCACCGAAATCTCTTCTTAAATCACCATCAGTTACATCAGTATCTTCTACAACATCATGTAAAAGTGCAGCACATATTGTTGCTTCATCTAAACCTACACCTGCTAAAATGTAAGCTACGTTTATTGGATGAATTATATATGGTTCTCCTGAATGTCTTTTTTGATCTCCATGATGTTCTACTGCATAGTTATATGCTTTCATTATTTGTTTGCTGTCAACTCTTTTTGTTGTTTCTTTCTTTTTTGCTATTACATCTTGTATTGTTATTTCTTTATTATTTTCTTGCACTTTTTTCACCTCTTATTTAAATTGACTTCATTACATCTTTAATATTAATTTGTAAATTATCAACTCCATTAAAACTATTGATTTCCAATGTTCCAACCACATCAATTTTATCACCGATTCTATATTCATCAGCCAAATAACCCAAATTAAATCCAATTGCATTTATTATAACATTTCCATCTTTTAAAGTCATCTTAATATGCTTTCCTTCTGATAAAGCCCTTATTGAATCTATTTTTAGATTTTTAAAAGCAAATATTGGTGTTTTGTTTCCTTCTCCAAATGGTTCTAATTGTTTTAAGCTTGCTACCATTTCTTTATTAATTTCGCTTAAATTAATTTTTGCATCTATATTTATAATAGGAATTATTTCATCTATTTTAGCATCTTTTGCTATTTTTTCAAATTGTTCTGAAAATTCTTCAAATTTATCTCTTTTTATTGTAATTCCTACTGCCATGCTATGTCCACCAAATCTTTCTATTGTGTTTTGGCATTTCATTAATGCCTCATGTAAATCAAATCCTGGTATGCTTCTTCCAGAACCTTTAGCCAAATCATCTTCATAGCACAATAAAATACTTGGTTTAAAATATAATTCTGTAATTTTTGAAGATACTATTCCAATTACACCATGATGCCAATTTTCACCTGCAATTATTATTGCATTTTTTTCATTTAATTTATTTGTTTCTATTTGATTTATTGCATCTTCATAAATTGCTTTTTCTTTTTCTTGTCTTAATGAATTATAGTCATTTAACTTTTTTGTTAATTCATTTACTTCATAAATATCTTTTGATAAAAATAATTTTAATGCTTCATCTGCATGTCCCATTCTTCCGCATGCATTTATTCTTGGTGCTACACCAAATGATATTGTATTTGAATCAATGTTTTTATACCCTGACGAGATTAATAAAGATTTTAATCCCATATTTTTTGTTTGCTTTACTAACATTAATCCTAGTTTAGCAATAACTCTATTTTCATCTACTAATGGCACTATATCTGATATTGTACCAACACACACAATATCTAAATATTTTAAATATTCTTTCTCTTCTAGTCCTAATTTTATTCCAATTGCTTGTATTAATTTGAATACAACTCCTACTCCTGCTAAATCTCTGCATGGATATTGATTATCTTTTCTTTTGGCATTAACAACAGCTATTGCATTTGGAAGTTTATCTCCAACTTCGTGATGGTCTGTTACTATTATTTCTAGTCCTAGAGAATTTGCATATTCTATTTCTTCTATTCCTGAAATACCGCAGTCTACTGTTATCATCAAATTATAATTGTTTTTGGCAATTTCATCAATTGCAGGTTTATTTAATCCATATCCTTCTGCTAGTCTGTTAGGAATATATTGATCTACTTTAATCCCTCTATCTTCAAAAAAGCTTTTTAGTACTGTTATACTTGTAATTCCATCTACATCATAATCACCATAAATTATTATTTTTTCTTTATTATTTATGGCTTTTATTATTCGTTCTACAGCTATTTCCATATCTGGCATTAAAAATGGATCATGAAAATTGTTTCTTGTTGGATTTAAAAATACTTCTATGTCTTCTTCTCTAATATTTCTATTTATTATTATTGATAATAGCAGTTTGTTTAAATTGTATTTTTGCGATATCCTGTTAATTTTTGCTTCATCTGTTTCATATATCTGCCATTTTTTATTCATACATTTCTCCTTGTTTTTTAATTTTCATATATTGTATAACATTTTTCGCTATTTTGAAAGTATTTTTTATAAATTTATAACAAAAAAAGAGAAACCGATGGTTCAAGTTTCCAACGTTTTCTCTTTCTTTTTTATTAAATTTGTTTTGCAAAAATAATTGTTCTTTGATCATTACTTGCATCTGTACAAGTTGATAATGTTAATTCTGCTAAACCATTTGTATCTCTATTATAAAATGATGTATCTGTTGAAGATGTTTCAAATTTATTATAAACTTCATATGTTAAAGACTTTCCTCTATAATCTGTTACATAAATTTTTGCACCATTAGACAATTTCTTTAAATTTGAAAAGAATGTTCCATTTCTATAATTATGTCCTATTATTACTGTGTTTCCTGGTAAATTTAAATTATCACCACCTGGATATAATACTACTAATGCCTTCTCTAATGCTGGTCCTGATACTTCTTCTACTATTGGATATTCAAGATTTATTGCAGGTATTTTCATAGTTCCTGCTACTGTATATCCATTATATGTTTTTTTATTTGATGTTCCACTTGTTCCTGTGTTTTCTATTGGAGTCTCAACTATATTTTCTAATACAACATTTTCTGGTTCTGAATTATTTTCAATAACATTTTGTTCCCCTGTATTAACGTTTCCTTGATAATCTTTAACAAAATTAGATGCCTGTTTTGTTATATTAATTTTTTGTATATAATCAAATGCTAAAAATCCCAATAATGCAATTATAGCTATTATTACTATAACTAATATAACTGTTAAAACTTTACTATATTTACTCTCAAACATAATTTTTACCTCCGTACATTAAATTTCAATCCTATATATATTATAGCATATTAGATAATACTTTACAAATCTTTTAAGAAAATTTATACTATTTTATCTCCAAATTTTTCACCTGCTAATAAATGAAAATGTAAATGCATAACCTCTTGACCTGCATCTTTACCACAATTAACTATTACTCTATATCCATTTTCTTTAAAGCCTTGATCTTCTGCTATTTTATTTATAACACCGTAAATTTTTCCAACTATAACCTCATCCTCTTTTTCCATATGTGCTAATGATGTTATATGTTTTTTTGGTATAACTAGTATATGAATTGGTGCTGCTGGATTTATATCATTAAATGCTAATATTTCATCATCCTCATACACTTTACTTGAAGGAATTTCTCCTTTTATAATTTTACAAAATAAACAATCTTCCATTTTTTCTCCTTTTTAGGGATTTGAGGACAAACTTCAAAATCCCTCTTCTAAATTTAATTGTTATAGTTATATATATTAAAATAAAGTTTCGCGCAGTTTGGGAGGAAACATATTCATACAGATTAGCTAGGTTAACTTCTCTATATAAGAACAAATAACTGATTTGTTTATATGATAATTCCGACCAGTAAGAAACGATATTTTAATATATATAACTATTTAATACTAAATTATATTATAGGGATTTTGAGTCCCGTCCCCAAAATCCCTCTTTTTATTTTTCCAAAATGGCTTTTATTCTTCTAACTCCTGCAGAGCTTGCCTCTTCTTTTTTTATTTTAAATGTACCAAGTTCTGATGTATTCTTAACATGAGGTCCACCACATAGTTCTTTTGAAACATCCCCTATTGAATACACTGTAACAACATCTGGATATTTTTCAATAAACATACATTCTGCTCCTGATTTAACAGCATCCTCTTTTTTCATCTCTTCTACTGTTACATCTAAACCTTCTTGTATCCATTGATTTACTAAATCTTCTGTTTTTTGTTTTTCTTCATCTGTCATTTTATGGTCACAGTTGAAGTCAAATCTCATTCTATCTACTGTAATATTTGAACCTCTTTGATGTGTACCAGGTCCTAATACAACTTTTAATGCTGCATTTAGTAAATGTGTTGCTGTATGGTATGCAATTGTTATATCATTTTGTTCTGCTAAACCACCTTTAAATTTTTGTTCTGAACCTAATCTTGATTTTTCTTGATGTGCTTTAAATAATTCATCAAATTTTTCCATATCTACTGTCATTTCATTTTCTTCTGCTAATTCTTTTGTTACTTCTGGTGGGAATCCATATGTGTCATATAATTTGAATACCACTTGTCCATCTATCATAGTTTTTCCTTGTTCTTTTGCTCTATTCATTTCTTTTTGGAATTCTTTTTCTCCATGTGCAAGTGTTTTTACAAATTTATTTTTTTCTTCTATTATTACTGATTTTATTGTTTCGCAATTAGTTTCTAATTCTGGATACATTTCCTTTAAGTTTTCCACATTTATATCTATCAAAGTTGATATTTCATCTAGATTTATTTGCAATTTGTTCATATGTCTAACCATTCTACGAATTAATCTTCTTAAAACATATCCTCTGTCAACATTACTTGGTCTTCCACCATCAGATATAATCATCATGCTTGAACGTAAATGTTCTGCTATTATTCTTCTGCTTTCTATTATATCTACTTTTTCTAATTCTACTAATTTATCCATTACTGGTTTGAAAATTTCAGTATCAAATGGTGTTTCTTTTCCTTGCAATAACATTGTCATTCTTTCTAGTCCTAAACCTGTATCAACATTTTTCTGTGCTAATTTTGTATATTTTCCATCTTTGTCTTTGAAATATTCCATAAATACATTGTTCCATATTTCAACATATTTACCACAATCACAGCTAGGTTGACAATCTGGTCCACATGCTGGTTTTCCTGTATCATAGAACATTTCTGTGTCTGGTCCACATGGTCCTTCTTCTCCTGCTATCCACCAGTTATCATCTTTTCCATAATA
>CAKPQY010000009.1 GCA_934179885.1 uncultured Clostridia bacterium | reverse complement strand
CAAAATTAATTGAAAGAAATACAACAATACCAACTAAAAAATCACAAGTATTCTCAACAGCAGCAGATGGTCAAACATCAGTAGAAATTCACGTATTACAAGGTGAAAGAGAAATGGCTGCATATAATAAAACATTAGGAAGATTCCAATTAACAGGAATTCCAGCAGCACCAAGAGGAGTACCTCAAATTGAAGTAACATTTGATATAGATGCAAATGGTATAGTTCATGTATCAGCAAAAGATATGGCAACAGGAAATCAACAAGATGTTTCAATTACAGCATCAACAAACTTAACAGATGAAGATATCGATAGAGCTGTTAAAGATGCAGAAGCACATGCTGAAGAAGATAAAAAGAAAAAAGAAGAAATCGAAGTTAAAAATAATGCTGAAAGTTTAGTATACAACAGTGAAAAAACATTAACAGATTTAGGAGACAAAATTAGTGGAGAAGAAAAAGCTAAAGTTGAAACAGAAATTGAAAATACTAAAAAAGCATTAGAAACAAACGACACAGAAAAAATCAAAGAAGCAACTGAAAAATTAACAAAAGTATTCTATGATATGTCAGAACAATTATATAAAACAGCAAATCCAAACGGAGCTCAAGGAGCAGGAGTAGACCCAAATGCAGCAACAGGAGAAGGAACAGATAATGGTGCAAATGGTGATAATGGAAATGTATATGATGCAGATTACAAGGTAGAAGATGACAAATAAAATCGAATGAAAAACTTCGTCTTACTTCGTTAAGCTACGAAAAAAATCTTTCGATATACAAACGTATTATCTTAAGATTTTTTTCTTGCTTGCCTTGTAATACTTGTTTTTGATTCAATTTACAATAAATATGGTTTACATCCCAAATTTTAAGTTGAGATAACTGTAGCAAAGCGAAAGGAAAAGAAAAAATGGCAGGAAAAAGAGATTATTATGAAGTCTTAGGTGTTGATAAAAATGCCTCAGATGAAGAATTAAAAAAAGCATATAGAAAAATGGCAAAAAAATACCATCCAGATGCGAATCTAGATAATAAGGAAGAAGCGGAAGCAAAGTTTAAAGAAGTAAACGAAGCATATGAGACTCTTTCTGATCCTCAAAAAAGAAGAATGTATGACCAATTTGGACCAGATGGACCACAAGGATTTGGTGGAGGAGCTGGAGGACCATTTGGAGGTGGATCTTATACATATTCTACTTCTGGATTTGATGGCTTTGGTGATTTTGGCGATTTAGGAGATATATTTTCTAGCTTTTTCGGTGGAGGATTTGGCGGAAACGGCAGACAATCTTCTAGAAAAAATAATGGACCTAAAAAAGGTGCAGATTTAAATTTGAATATGGATATTACGTTTGAAGAAGCGTTTTTAGGAGTTGAAAAAGAAGTAATTATCACAAGAAATGAGACCTGTGATGTATGCCATGGAACAGGTGCGAAACCAGGAACTAATCCAATAAAATGTCCAGACTGCCATGGAACTGGTCAAGTAACACAAGTACAAAATACAATACTAGGTCAAGTTCAAACAACAAGAACATGTAGCAAATGTCACGGAACAGGTGAAGTAATAACCGATATATGTGAAAACTGCAAGGGAAAAGGAACTGTAAGAAAACAACCTAAAATAAAAGTCAAAATCCCAGCAGGAATAGATGATAATCAAACAGTAGTATTAAGAGGAGAAGGAGAACCTGGAACAAAAGGCGGTCCTAAAGGAGACTTATATATTACATTAAGAATAAAGAAACATAGCATATATACAAGAAAAGGCAATAATGTTTTATGTGATATACCAATAACAATAACACAAGCAACATTAGGAGCTGAACTTGAAATACCAATGGTAGATGGAAGTAAGGAAAAATATAAAATACCAGAAGGAACTCAAACAGGTACTAAATTTACAATTAGAAATAAAGGATTTAAGTATGTAAATTCAACTTCAGAAGGTGATTTTATATTTACAGTACAAGTTCAAACACCAAAAAAATTAACCAAAGAACAAAGGGATTTGTTAGTAGAACTTGCTAAAACTATGAATGAACAACCACCAGTTAAGAAAAAAGGAATATTCGGATAGAACAAAAGGGCATGATTAAAAGGTCATAACATTTTAATTATGCCCCTTTTGTTCTTTTGGGTAATAAAAATGGAAAAACATAAATTATTGACTAAAGTTACATAATGTGATATACTCGAAAAGTAAAAAAATAATAAATGAAATGCTATTTATAGCAAAGAAAGGAGATTTCTATTATGTTTAAAACACTACGGGAAAAAATAAAATTTTTGCGGAAAAATTCAATATGGTTAAAAAAGGAAATAGGATTTACCTTTGAAAAATACGGATTGCAAGGGTATTACTTTGAAAACAGCTGGGTGCATTGGGAAAATTGGTTAAAAGAAAATATTGGAAAAGAAGTAAAATTCATCAAGATTTCAAAAATGGGAAAAGATTATCAATGTTTTGAGATAGAAAAAGATGGATTATATATTATTGGAACAGAAGGTATTTTTTACAAAAAAGACAAAATAGAACCACTAAAAAAGATATGGGATAAAGAGTTTACAGGTGTAGAAATATATAAAAACAATGTTGCTTTAATTTTTGGCAAAGATAATAATGATTGTTTTGTAAGATTAAATTCGGGGTATGCTACGCCAGTATTAAAATTAAAAAAGATAATTTATAGAAATGAAAAATTAGTAGATAACAGATATAAAATAATATTTAATATTGAAGATACTGAAGAGGAAAGAATAATTCAGAAAGTAGATAATAAATATTTTTCATATCTCAACATTAAACTTCAGGGAGAAGTATGCATAAAAAACAATATTTTATTTGAAGATTGTGATGAATTTTTGAATAAGAAACCTGTGATAGCATCTTGTAACGGTATCAATAAAATTATTACTTTATCAGAAAACAAAATAAAAGAACATTACCAGTTTGATGAATTGAGAAAATTAGAAAGTTCATATTATTGGGCAACAAGAAAAGAAGATATAGCTGCTCATATCTTAAAATATGAAGATGAAAATCAAATTATCGATTTAGGAACAGTACCTAAAGAAGGTAAATATCAGTTACTCTTAAAGATTAATGATATTATTTGTTACAAGATAATAGGAGAAAATATTGTTAGTATATTGGTGATATACAAAAATCAAGCAAAACAATGCTCTTACCCTGGAACAATAGATGTTAAATTATCAGAACCAATTATCTTTGAAGATGGCAATATACTTAGTTTTAAACCAACTACAGTTACAGTTGTAGAAAAAACTATAGAAAAAGTAGTAGAATAGTAAATGAATAGAAATCATAGAAAAGGCTAACAAATTTGTTAGTCTTTTTGCTATATAAATCTAGACAGACAAACAAATTAAATGTATAATATACAAAAGAAAAAGAACCGTCCCTTTTGGGCACTGGAGGAAAAATGAAAAAGAAAGTATTATTTATTTCAAGTACTGGAGGACATTTAAATGAACTATTACAACTATCTCCTTTATTTGAAAAATATGATTATCACATAATAACAGAAAAAGACAAAGCAAATGAAAATTTAAAAGAAATATATGGAGAAAAATTATATTTTTTACCATATGGAACAAGAGCAAAATTGTTCACATACATATTCAAATATTTTTATTTATGCCTAAAAACAATATACTTATATTTTAAAATAAGACCAAAAGTAATTGTAACAACAGGAACACATACGGCAGGACCAATGTGCTATCTAGGAAAAATATTTGGAAGTAAAATAATATATATAGAAACATTTGCAAACAAAAATAAAAAAACTGCAACAGGAAGGCTAATATATCCAATAGCAGATTTATTTATAGTTCAATGGAAAGAAATGCTGGAATTATATCCAAAAGCAGTATATGGAGGGTCAATTTATTAAATGTCCCAAACAGAACCGTCCCCAATGGGACATGGAGGTCAAAAATAAATGATATTAGTATTATTAGGAACACAAAATAACAGTTTCCACAGATTATTAGAAGAAGTGGAAAAAAATATAAAAGATGGAACAATACAAGAAGAAGTAATTGTACAAGCTGGATACACAAAATTTCAAACACACAGGATGAGAATAATTGATTTAATATCAAAAGAGCAATTAGAAAAATTTCAAGAAGAGGCAGACTTAATAATAACACATGGAGGAGTAGGCTCAATTATATCATCCATAGAAAAAGGTAAAAAAGTAATAGCTGTTCCACGTATGCATGAATATGGTGAACATGTAAATAACCATCAAAAAGAAATAGTAAAAGATTTTAATGATAAAGGTTATATAATAGGGATAGAAAAAGTTGAAGATTTAAAAGAGGCAATTTTAAAATCAAAAGATTTTAAACCTAAAAAATATGAAGAAAATAATAAATTAATGTTAAGTATTATAGAAAATTTTATAGAAAATATAAAATAAATAAAAAATACGCTACTAGTAAAAAATTTAAAAACTAAAGGAGATAGAACATGCAAGAAAAGATAGATGTTTTAATGGCAACATATAATGGAGAAAAATACCTAAAAGAACAAATTGAGAGTATATTAAACCAAACATATAAAAATATACAATTAATAATTTCAGATGATTGCTCAACAGATGGAACAAGAGAAATATTAAAACAATATGAGCAAAACGATAAAATAAAAATATTTTATCAAGAAAAAAATTTAGGATATATTAAAAATTTTGAGTTTTTATTAAAAAATGTTGAAAATGAATTATATATGCTATCTGACCAAGATGATGTGTGGAAAGAAGAAAAAATAGAAAAGTCAGTAGAAAAATTGAAAACAGAAAATTTAGACTTAGTATTTGGTGATTTAGAGGTAGTTGATGAAAACTTAAATACAATATATGAATCATTTAATGAATATATGAAATTAGATAGAAAAATAAAAAAATATATAGGTGATTAGAGATTACAATACTTATATAATTGTATTACAGGTTGTACCATATTATCTAAGAAAAAATATTTAGATAAAATAATGCCAATACCTTCTAATTCAAAACATATGCCACATGATTATTGGATAGGCTTAATGATTTCTTTAGATGGTAAAATAGGATATATGGATGAAAAATATATAAAATATAGACAGCATGGAAATAATCAAATAGGAACAGACAAAATATCACATAAATTTAAAAAACTAGAACAAGTAAGAGATTTGTTTATAGATGTAAAATTAGGAATATTCACAACTTATGTAGAAAATGAAGAAAAATTTCCAGATGAACTAAAAAAACAAAATAGACAAGCATTTGAATATTATCAAATGTTAAAAAACAAGAAGAATTTCAATTTTAAAGGTTGGAATATATTTTACAAATTATATAGAACAGAACCATTTCTATATTTTATAGAAAACTTTACAATATTAAATATGCCATTTTTTGCAAGAATAATATTTTCTATAAGATATAAAATATTAAAACTATTAGGAAAAAGAAAATAAAATGGGCAAAAGAAAAGCCACTTTTGAACGTATTTGAAAGGAATTACTATGAACGAAGATAGAATTATAAATCCTGAATTAGAAGACGAGGGAGAAGAAAAACTTGAAAATACAATAAGACCTCAAACTTTAGAGGAATATATTGGACAAGATAAAGTAAAAGAAAATATGAAAGTGTATATTGAAGCTGCAAAAAAAAGAGGTGAAGCTTTAGACCATGTATTATTATATGGACCTCCAGGACTTGGAAAAACAACACTTTCTAATATAATTGCAAATGAAATGGGAGCAAATATAAAAATAACATCAGGACCAGCTATTGAAAAACCAGGAGATTTAGCATCATTACTTACAAATTTATCAGAAAATGATGTGCTTTTTATAGATGAAATACATCGATTAAGCAAAAATGTAGAAGAAATTTTATATCCAGCATTAGAAGATTACACAATAGATATTATGATAGGAAAAGGGCCAAGTGCAAGGTCAATAAGGCTTGACTTACCAAAGTTTACACTAATAGGAGCAACAACAAAAGCAGGTTCACTTACAACACCATTAAGAGATAGATTCGGAATTGTAAATAGACTAGAATTATATTCAGTAGAAAATTTAACAAAAATAGTTAAAAGAACAGCTAAAATATTAGGAGTCAATATAGATGAGCAAGCTGCAGTAGAGATAGCAAGAAGGTCAAGAGGGACACCTAGAATAGCAAATAGATTATTAAAAAGAGTTAGAGATTATGCATTAGTTTTAGGTGATGGTAATATTGATTTGAAAATTGCAAAACTTACATTAAATAAGCTTGAAATTGATGAGTTAGGATTAGATGAAATTGATAGAAAACTATTAGATACTATGATAGTTCAATATGGTGGAAGACCTGTTGGAATAGAGGCTTTAGCTGTTTCAATAGGAGAAGAGGTTGATACAATTGAAGATGTATATGAACCATATTTAATTCAAATTGGTTTTATAGCAAGAACATTAAGGGGAAGACAAGTGCTACCACCAGCATATAAACATTTAGGATATGATTATAATGAATAAATAAAAGGAAAAACAAAAAATGAAAAAGAAAAATATATTATTATGCATATTTATATTTATCACAATATTTTCAATAATTATAATAAAGCCAATTAATGATTTAGATGAAATATGGAATTATAATACAGCAAGAGCAATATCAGAAGGACTAATACCATATAAAGATATAAGTATGATAACAACACCATTGTTACCAATGATTACAGCAATATTTTTAAAATTAATTGCAAATGAAGTAATAATATCACGAATTTTAGCAGCAGTTCTATGGACAGGAATAATATTTACGATATATAAAATATTTGAACTATTAATAAAAGAAGAAAATACATCATTAATTATTACAGCTTTAATAGGAATACTATGTAGAGATATTTATTGTATAGACTATAATATAACAATTTTATTTATAGCATTAATCATTTTATATCAAGAATTAAAAGATATAAAAAATGTTTCAAAATATAATAAGAAAAAAGATTTAATTTTGCGGAATTTTAGCAGGACTTGCAATATGTACAAAACAAAGTATAGGAGCAACACTTGCGGTTATTGTTGCAATATATAAATTACTATTTGTAGAAAACAAAGAACAATTCAAACAGTACATAAAAATAGCTGTAACTAGAATAATGGGAATATTAATACCATTAGTAATCTTATTTATATATTTAATAATTTCTGGAGCATTGCAAGATTTTATAAATTATGCAGTACTTGGAATAAGCACATTTTCAAATAAAATACCATATGCAAGATTATTACAAAGTGACAAAATAGAAATAAAAGTATTATCAATATTAATACCAATTTCAATTATGGCAATGGTCGTTGTATTGATAATTACAAAGTTACTAAAAAAAGAAAATGAAAATATACAAAAAATATTAACAATTTTAATATATAGTTTTTCAATAATAATTGTAATGTATCCAATATCAGATGAAATACATTTTTTAATAGGAAGCTTAATATCAATAATTGGATTAATTTATTTGCTTAGTATATTAGGTAAAAAAATATATAAAAAAATATATAAAAAAATCAACTATTCTAAAAAATATAAAATATATAAAATAATAACATTAATTATATGGATTATTGTATTTGCAGTAATTTTAACAAAAGCTTTTAACAATTTATATAAATATGCAAAAACTGAAAAAAATACAGAAATAGCGCATTTTAAATATATAGAAATAGAAGAAGGTTTAGAAAAAAGAATAAATAATATAGATAACTATATTTTAGAAAAAGAACAAGAAGGTAAAAAGGTATATATATTGGACGCAGAAGCGGCAATATATATGATACCAATTGATAAATACAATAAAGATTATGATATGTTTTTAAGAGGCAATATAGGAAAAGATGGGGAAGAAGGACAAATAGAAAAAATAAAACAAAAAGAAGAAAATGCTTTATATTTAATTAGAAAAGAAAATCTAAAAACAAATTGGCAAACACCAGTAAATGTTATAGAATATATAAGGAATAATTTAGAAAAAATAGAAAATATAGAAATATACAATGTTTATAAATAATTATAAAATACAATAGAAAAGGAAAAAAGGGATGGATAGAATTATTAATGTAGTTAAAGAAAGAAAATTTAAATATATATGTTTTTTTTGGTTTATTATAAGTCTTCAATTTGTTATAGGAAGCAATATGCAGACAAAAGGATATTCAATACAAAACATTCAAGATGCGGTAATTAGTATATTAAAAATTATATTTTTAAGTATGATTTTTATAAGTTTACATTACTCTATAATGAAATTAGTAGAAAAAATAAAAAAAGATAAAAAACAGGTAGAAATAAAAGAAGAGATTAAAAAATGCGAAAATCAAGTAGAAGTAAAAGAAAAAACTAAAAAATATAATTGGTTAAAATATTTTTTAATAATAATAATATGTTGGATTCCAACATTATTAGCATTTTATCCTGCAATAATAAGTTATGATGGTGGATATCAAATTAGAGATTATTTCTTTTTTGGAAAAATGAATCATCATCCACTTTTAATTACTATACTATATACAGCATTTTACCAATTTGGATTACGTTTTTTAGAATCTCCTACATTAGGAATGCTTCTATTTTCAGTATTTCAAATGACATTTATGGCATTAGTATTTTCATATGCAGTAAAATTTATAGAAGAGACAGATAAAAAATGGTTAAGAAATTTAAGCCTTATCTTTTATGCTTTATTTCCATATAATCAGTTATTCTCAATGATGACTACAAAAGATGTGATATTTGCAGGATTAACAATAATCTTTATTATAAATTTATATAAGATGCTTGAAGGAAAATATAAATTTTTAGATTATGTTTTTTTGGTACTTATTGGTGTTGTAATGCTATTATCAAGAAATAACGCAATATTTACATTAAAAGTGTCTTTACCATTTATAATATTAGTATTAATAAAAAATAAACGAAATCTTATAAAAATAATATCAATATTTTTAATAACAATTTTTCTATATCAAGTAATAAATAGTGCATTATATACTTTAAGAGGGAACGCTAGTAGTGGAGGAGGAACAAACGATTCAATACTTACTTTAATAGGTAAAGTAGGTGATGAAGGAAATTTAAGATTATTTCCTTTTTCTCAGGCAGTAGCAAAATTAGTCAATGAAAAAGAAAATGAACTAACAGAAGAAGAAAAAGAACAAATTACATATTATTTTAAAGATTATAAAGAATTGGCAGAAGTATATAAAAGTAATATAGCAGATAATACAGCAGCGATGATAAATGGTGAAAATATAAATAGTGATAAAAAAGAATTTTTTAAATTTATGTGGCAATTAGGAAAAAAATATCCTATAATTTTTATTGATTCTTTTTTGAATACAGCGAGAGGGTATTGGTATCTAGATGATAATTCTTTTAATAGAATTTGGAATAAAGAGCGCCCAGAAACAATGGGAGCATTAGAATTGTTCTGTTTACCTATAGGAACAGGAAAATACGCAGTTATAGAAGATAGCAAATTGCCAAAATTAAAAGAGTTTTATAAAGCAATGTGTTGCCAAAATAAATATGAACAAATACCAGTATTATATTTATTATTTCAACCAGCAACATACTTTTATATTGCACTAGTAAATTTATTATATTCAATATATAAAAGAGATAAAAATGAATTAGTAATTGCAATATTTTTATTTGTATTTTTCGCATCTTGTTTTTTAGCACACTGTTCAATAGTAAGGTATATATATCCAATTATAGTAAATGTACCAATAATGGCTAGTCTTGCAATAAAAAATGAAAATTTAGATGAAAGAAAACGAAGCAAAGTGTAAAAAAGTGATAATCTATAGAAAGATAGAGGAGATAAGTATATATGAAGTTTATAGATAAACTAAAAAATGACCCAGATAAAAAGGACAAATTTCTTTTTATAATAGTTTTAATAATATTAATAATAGGTATGTTAATTAGAATAGTAGGAATTGCAGATATGCCAAATGCTTTAAACTGTGATGAAGCATCAGCAGGATATGAAGCATTTTCAATTTTAAATTATGGAATTGATAGAAACCGGAAATAAATTACCAGCATTTCTTGTTGCTTGGGGAGGAGGGCAAAATGCCTTACTTTCATACTTAATGATGCCATTTATAAAAATATTTGGGTTGAACACATTATCATTAAGACTACCAATGGCAATATTAGGTTGCATATCTTTAGTGATAATGTACTTATTACTAAGAAAAATATCTAATAAAAAGATGGCAATAATAGGACTAGCATTTTTTGCAATATGTCCATGGCATATAATAAAAAGTAGATGGGGATTAGAATCAAATCTATTCCCAGATTTAATACTAATTTTTACATATTTATTAGTAAAAGGATTAGAAGATAACAATAAAATTTTATATTATTTATCATTTGTAATAGCAGGAATTTCAGCATACTCATATGGAACATCATATTATTTTTTACCAGTATTTTTAATACCATTACTAATATTATTAATACGAGAGAAAAAAATCACAATAAAACAAGCTATAGTTTCAATTTTAATTGTAGGAATAGTTGCTTCACCTATAATTTTATATGTTATTATAAATACATTTGGATTAGAACAAATAAATTTACCATTTGTAACAATACCAAAATTAGAAGTAAATAGATATAAAGTTTTAACATCAATGTTTTCAGGTGATTTTATAGCAAGTAGTATGTCTAACTTTTTACAAAGCATGAAAATATTAATAACACAAACAGATGGACTTCCATGGAATAATGTAGAACCATTTGGAATTATATATATTTTCTCTATAATTTTTACTGTAATCGGATTAATAGACTCATTTAGAAAACAGAAAAAAGCTGAAATAAAATATAATTATATTTTTAATATCTGGTTTATAGTATGTATAATTTTAACATTTATATGTGAGCCTAATATAAACAGATTAAATATAATGATGATACCAATAATTTATTACACAATAGTAGGAATCTATATAACAGTAAATAATGTGAAAAAATTATCAATACCAATTTTAATTATATATATAATATCATTTGGATTATTTATGAATAAATATATACATCAAGACTGTAATGAATTTGGAAACTTTGAAGGTGATTTACAAGAAGTAATTGAATATGTAGATAAAATACAAGACAAAAAAATATATATAACAGATAAAATTCAATCAAATTATATACATGTACTATTCTATACACAATATGATACTAGAGATTTTGTAAATACAGTAGTTTATGAAGACCCATATGCAGAATTCAAAAATGTGAAGTCTTTTGGAAAATATTATATTGAAAATATAGAAAATTTAGAGTTAGAAGATGGAAATGTTTATGTCATAAAAAATGAAGACAAAGATAAGTTTAATTTAGATGAATATAATACTAAGGAATTTAAGAGATATATTGTAATAGAAAGTAAAAAATAAGAGTAATGGTCGAAAAATAATTAAAATTTTGGCGTTGTGTCTTAGGAAGGAATGAAATTAAAAATGAAATTATTAATGCATACATGTTGTGCACCATGTAGTGTGTACTGTATA
>CAKPQY010000008.1 GCA_934179885.1 uncultured Clostridia bacterium | reverse complement strand
AAAGTATCTAATATTTCAGAAAATAATATAGATGTAATAGGATTATACAAATCAGAATTAGATGTATGTATAGAAATATTTTTTGTGCGTGGTAGCAAGATGATAGGAAGAGAACATTACTTTTTTCCAGAATTAAAAGATATGGAAGATAGCGAAATATTATCAGGATTTATCAAACAATACTATTTAGATAATCCAAACATTCCAAGCAAAATAATGTTAAGAGAAGAATTACCCGAAAAAGCTGTTTTGGAGGAATGGTTATCCACAATTTTAGGGAAAAAAGTGGAATTAAAGAGCCCTAAAAAAGGCGAAAAATTAAGATTTGTAGAAATGGCAGAAATGAATAGCAAAGTAACATTAGAAAACAAAGAAAAAGATAAATCAGAAATTCTAATGGAACTAAAAGAAGTTTTAAAAATGGACAAACTACCAAGAAAAATAGAAACATATGATATATCAAATATTTCAGGTGAATTTATGGTAGCAGGAATGTGTGTAATGCAAGATGGAATTATAAAAAAGAATTTATCAAGAAGATTTAAAATAAAAACAGTTTTAAAGCAAGACGACCCTAAATGTATGGAAGAAGTTGTTACAAGGAGATTAGCACATTCAATAGAAAAAGAAGATTCAGGGTTCGGAAAATTGCCAGATGTAATTTTTGCAGATGGAGGAATAACACAAATTAGAGCTATAAAAAATGCCATAAATAAATATGAAAATATAGACATAAAAGTATTTGGAATGGTAAAAAATGATAAACACCAAACAAGAGCATTAATAGATGAAAATCGAAACGAAATACCAATTTCAGAAAATTTAATGAATTTAATAACAAAATTCCAAGATACAGTGCATGATACAGCAATTAGCTATCACAGAAAATTAAGAGAACAAGCAATTACAAGATCAGAGTTAGATGATATAACAGGAATAGGAGAGGCAAAGAAAAAAGCTCTATTAAAACATTTTGGTAGTGTAGAAAAAATAAAACAAGCCTCAAAAGAAGAATTGATGCAAGTTAAAGGAATTAATAAGAAAATTATAGAAGAATTGAAAAGAGACACCTAAACTAGGTGTCTCAAAAGGTTTAAGCAGACTTTTCAATCTTTTCGATAATGTCTGCTAGCTGCTCAGGTGTTAAAGCTTCATATAGCTCATTATTCTCCTGATTAGATTCTGAGAGTTGCTTCTGCACTCTTTCTAACTTCCAGGTTAGCAATTTGTTACTCTTAATAAGAGAACTTAAATCTTTTAAAAGAGAAAGAAACATTATTGCTCCTCCCAAAACAAAGGAAACAAGCAATCCAATACCAAACATTAAAAAATCTGAACGATTTTTTACTAGTACAGCAAGGAACATAATTAATATCCCTCCAACTGCAAATTTCCCTGCAACAAATAATACCTTTCTTAAATTCATTATGTCTACCTCCATTGCGTTCTTTTCGAGCATTTGCTCTACATAACTAAATTATAGCACAAAACAATCAAAAAAGCAAATAACAAGCCTATTTAACGCTATTTTGATACTAAATACAAGTTATTACTTATCATCTCAGTTGAGGAACCATTAGATTTATAAAGTTCAGTTACATTTTTAAAATCAGTATTATTCTTTATTTCATTTAAAATTGAATCATTATCCATATAAGACTTTATACATAAAATATAAGAATCTTCAAAATTTAATTCATCATTATGAATTACAAATTGTAATTCATCTCTATTAGCATTTATTATTAAAGTTTTTTCATAAATCATCATTTCTGGCAAGCTTTGCATATGGTTAAAAAAATTATCATACACATAAACAAAAGATTTATCTTGATTATGTTCAGCAATTTCTAAACAATTAGCATATTCTTCAAATAAAAATTTAGGTTTAGAAAAAATAAATCCATTTAGTGATAACATTATTGCTATTAATATCATTACAGCATTTTTATATTTAAATTTAAAAATACAGTCAAATATTAAAAATAAAGTAATACATACAAAAGGAATAACTGGCATTATATATCTTAATTCTTGAAATGATGTTAATTTTACTGCTACCAAAAAGTAAATTATACTTGGAATAACAGTTAATAAAATAACAAATTTGTCCTTAGTTTTTTTTATTAAAAACATTAGACCAACAAAAAATATTAATAAAACAGAAATCATTAATAATGTGTTAGTATTGTTTATTGTAAAAGCATATGCAAGATGTTTTAAATAATCATAAAGATGTGAAAAATAATTGCTATTACCTAAATTTGATAAACCTCTACTTGAAAAGAATAAGTGATAAATACATGGTACAAATAAAACAATACCTAAAACAGCATATACTATATGAGAAATCACATATTTTTTTATAATTTTCTTATCTTTTTTACATCTAATCATTTTGATAATCATTAATGTAAAAATTAAAAAAGCATAAATTGCAAAGAAGTATTGTGTTAAAAAGCCCAACACTGTTATTATTCCTAATTGAATAATTGTTTTTTTAGTCAGAGCAAAGTCATTTTTATATATTTTTAAATTATAATAAAAATAAAGTAATATAAAAAATGTTAAAAGCATATACATCCTTTGATAAATTACCATTGTAATTGTTCCCATGGAAAGTCCATAAAGAATTAAAGTTCCAATTATTAAATTATCTTTACCCAATAGTTTTAAAATCTTTGCAATTACCAAACAACTTAATATAAATGCAATTATATTTACAACAAATGTAATATATTTTGAAAACTGACCACCAAAAAATATACTAGAAAAATGTACTAAAGTATAAAAAAATGGAGGGTGATTATCATATGATTGATTAAGATAAACTGATTTTAAATTAAGATAATTATCATGAGATAATGTTATATAATCTTTAACGTACTCTTTTGTTAACCATTTAGGTGTATTATCTTCTCCATATGCTGACATAAGTCCATTATCAGGATTTACAGATGAAGCAATAGTATACATTTCATCTTCATGAAATCCAACTTTTTTTGTTTGATAAAAAAATATGATTCCAGACATTATAGCAATTAAAATGATTACAAAAAAATTCTTTAAAGTTTCTTTATTTTTTAACATTAAAAATCAAACCTTTCTAAATTAAGTTGATTAGTATCAAAAAGATTATAACATTAAATAATATTTTTAACAAGAAAAATTTAGGATAATTGGAATATTTTGAAAATAGTATGCATATATATAATAAAAATGGGGGGATTTTAAATGGAAAATGTTTTTAATGTTAAGTATAATACAAAATTGGACAGGCTAGAAATTCCAAAAGAAAAGACTACACATAAGGTGCTAAACTTTTTGGAAAATCATAAATTTATGTCTGCAATATTTACTAGTTTTATTGTTTTATGTGGAATAAATTTTTATTTAATATATAGTTTTATGAAAATTTTGGAAAATATTTGAAAAATATAAAAATATATAGTATAATTACAAGACAGAAAGGAATGCGATTATATGAATATCGAATACAATGTAAATATACAAAAAGAAGAAAAATGGTATGTCGCAAAATGTTTAGATAACAACATTGCATCTCAAGGCAAAACAATAGAAGAAGCAATGAAAAATTTAAAAGAAACTTTAGAGTTATTCTAAAAAAGAGGAGGATAGTAGCTATTTAACAAGCTATAAAAAAATAAATGAAACTAGCAAATGAATGGAAAGATTATAAAATACTAGATATGGCAGATGGTCAAAAATTAGAAAAATGGGGAGATGTAATTTTATCAAGACCAGACCCACAAATAATATGGAAAGATAAAAGTTTTCCAAAAAAATGGAAAGAAATAAATGCAACATATCACAGAAGTAGTTCTGGTGGAGGTTCATGGGAATTTAATAAAAAAATGCCAAAACAATGGCAAATAAAATACAAAGATCTAACATTTAATATTAAACCAATGGGATTCAAACATACAGGATTATTTCCAGAGCAAGCTGTTAACTGGGACTGGATGATAAATAAAATTAAATCAGAAAAAAGAGAGATAAAAGTGCTAAATTTATTTGCATATACAGGTGGGGCAACAGTTGCATGTGCATATGCAGGAGCAAGTGTATGTCATATAGATAGCTCAAAAGGAATGACAACATGGGCAAAGGAAAATATAGAAAGTTCAGGATTACAAAATAGACCAGTTAGATTTATTGTTGATGATGTTGTAAAATTTGTAAATAGAGAAATAAGGAGAGGCAACAAATATGATGCAATAATAATGGACCCACCATCATATGGAAGAGGGGCTAAAGGAGAAGTTTGGCAATTCGAAAATAACATATATGATTTAGTAGATTTATGTACAAATGTATTATCAGATAATCCATTATTTTTCTTAATAAATTCGTATACAACTGGAATATCAAGCAAAGTATTAGAAGATATTTTAAACTTAACAGTAAGTAAAAAATATAAGGGAAAACTAGAATCAGGAGAAATTGGAATTCCAATGGAAGATTCAAAATTAGTTTTGCCTTGCGGTATATATGGAAGATGGGAGAAATAAATGCAAAATTTAAAAGTAATATATGAAGATAACCATATAATAGTAGTAGAAAAAATACCTAATATTCCATCACAGTCAGATAAAACTGGTGACATTGATATGTTAACAATTGTAAAACAATATATAAAAGAAAAATATAATAAACCAGGAAATGTTTATTTAGGACTAGTACATAGGTTAGATAGACCAGTTGGTGGAATTATGATATTTGCCAAAACTTCAAAAGCTGCAAGCAGATTAAGTGAACAGGTAAGAAATAAAACTTTTAAAAAGAAATATTTAGCTGTTGTTGATGGAAAAATTGAAAAGCAGAAGCGGAACGTTAGAAGATTACTTATATAAAGATGAAAGAAACAATATGAGTAAAGTTGTAAGCAAGGATAAGAAAAATGCTAAACTGGCAAAATTAGATTATGAAGTTATAACTTATAATGAAGTTAAAAACTTAAGCTTAGTAAAAATAAATTTGCATACAGGAAGACATCATCAAATACGTGTACAGCTTTCACATTTTGGACATAGCATTTTTGGTGACCAAAAATATGGAACAAGAGGACAAGGAAAACAAATAGCTTTATGGGCATATGAATTAACAATTGAGCATCCAATAACTAAAGGAAAAATGACATTTAAAGATTTGCCAGAGAGCATTGGAACATGGTGCATTTTAAAAGATATAAATAATTTCTAGGGATAAATTTTAAAATTTATCCTTTTTTGTATTTATAAAATTTTATAAAATTAACAAAATATTTTACGAAAATAAAAAGAAAATTTAATGTAAAACAAAATAAACATTTTATAAAATAAAAGGTCATAGAAAAATTATAGTGTTAAAATAAATTCAACATAAGAAAAAAGTGGGGTGAGAAAATGTTAGATAAAATCACGCAGTCTCTAACCAACAAAATCAGAAAAGAAATGCCAGATGTTGACGACGAAAGAGCAGAAGTAATAAATTACGGGCTTCAAGTACTTTTGGGAGAAGTACCAAAATTCTTTATAATGTTGCTCATGGCATACATATTGGGAGTATTCAAATTAACTTTGATTACATTCTTAATATTAGCACCATACAGAGGAACTTCTGGAGGATTTCATTTAAAAACACATATAGGATGTATAATATCAACAACTACATTTTATTGTGGAATAGCATTTTTAGCAAAAAACATTATATTAGATGATATTACAAAATATTTTCTAGCTACTGCAGTTGGAGTATTCGGAATTATTATGATAAAACTTTATGCTCCAGCGGATACAGAAGATGTACCAATTATAAGTAAAAAAGTTAGAAAACAAAAACAAATATTATCATATATTTCCTTTATTATAGGTTTGGTAATAGCAGTAATCATCAAAAATAATGTGATTTCTAACATAATTATATTTGGATATTTTGCACAAACTTGTATGATTACAAGATTAGCTTACAAAATAACAAATAATAAATATGGATATGAATTATATGAAAATGCTTCAAATTAATTTTGATAATATACAAAATACATGCCGGCAGTATTTTTGTATTATATATAAAAACAAAGGAGGAAACCTTTATGTTAAAATTATTAGGAAAAATAGCAGAAAAATATGCGAAAACAACTAACACAGCTTGCGGTGGATGGTGGGTATTACATCAACCAAAAATGCCAGCTAGCTTAGTAAAAAAAGACTAATACGTTATTAATTTTAAGTATAAGTGGTTCGACAACACTTATACTTAAACACAATATACTTTAATGTTATTATAAGCAATCCACTAAAAAAGAACAGTTAACTGTTCTTTTTTGGTATTATAAAACAAAAAAATGATAGAAACTAATCTATCATTTAATAATATATTTCTAATTGTTGTGAAAAATAGTTATCATTTTTTGTTGTATGTAAATTAACATTATTATTTTTCTTTAATATTTGTCTAATCTCCCATAAACCAAGTCCAGTATGATTTTCTTTTCCACTAACACCGTTATTAAATATTTCCCCAATATTAACATCTTTATCTTTATAAGTATTCTCTATTAAAATTATATTTCTATTATTTTTAGAATCATTTCTAAAAACTATATTTAAAACTTTTTCGTCACATTCAGATGCGGCCTCAATTGCGTTATCTAATAATATTCCTAAAATTCTAGCAAATTCATAAATTTTCATATGTAAATTATTTAAATCTAGCAAAACTGTTAAATTAACTTTTATGCCTTTTTCTTCTGCTTCACCGTATTTTGTTGTAAGCAAGTTATATATTCCTGGGTTATTGATTATATCAGGATTTAGAATATACAAATTATTAACTTTTTGGCAGTCTTCTTCAAGTTGAGAATAATAATTTTCTAATCCATTCATATCATTTGTTTTTATATAACCACCAATTGTTGTAACTATATTATCAAAATCATGTTTAAAACCTCTAACACTATCATGCAAAATATGTAATGTTTTATTATACTCTTCTGCACTTTCTAATTTTTGAGTTGTTGCAAATAGTTTCATAACTCTTGTTAAACTATATAAACTGATAGAAAAATAAAGTAACAAAGATAAAAAACTAAAAAAAGTTATAATTAAGGGTAGATTGTTAGTATAGTATACTGTTAAAAAGCTCTGAACACATATAACAATTAAACCTAATACCATATTCATAAAAAGTATTTTCTTATTCTTTTTATCTATATTGTCTAAAATGTTTAATCTTAGTTTTTTATGCTTTATAATTAAAATTAAAACATAAATAATAAAATACATAACAAATAAATATATTAGTCTATATATTGGTATAATTTCAGAATCTATATAAGTAATATTAAAAATAGTTAGATAAGGATTCAAAATTAATATACCAATTAAAGAAAATACAATAGCTGGTAAAATAGTTGCAATAATCGTATTTAAAATATTTAATTTAAATACATAATGTATAATAATCAAATAAAACAAATAATTAAATATAATATTAAAAGGTGCATCAATAAAATTAGAAGTAATAATACTTGTAATTGATGTAAAAACAATATAACAAATTCGTTGTTTTCTTGAAGGCTTTATATTTAAAATAGAAACGAATAATTTTAAAGAAAGAGGCATTTCTATAAATAAAATTAGCGGAATTAGAAGAATACTAACAAGTTTCTCATTCGGCGTACTTATAGCCATCCAAATATTATTCAATATGTCCATGATTTTTCACCTCCTCAATTAAGTCCTTTTTATACTTAGGACCAATATCACAAGTAGAACCATTATCAAAATAAATCATATTAGATACTGGATCCAAATTCACAATATTATTAATGTTAACAATATAAGACTTATGAGCTCTAATAAAATTATCAGGTAAAGAATCCTGAATTTTGTTAAAAGAACTATAAGTTTCATAATCACGACTCTTAGTATGGAAAATTAATTTCATTCCATCACGTTTAATATACAAAACATCACTTTCATCAATAATAGTTTTCTTATTATCAATTTTAATATATTTTTTAGGCAATCCATTAATATCCTCAAATAAACGCACAACAGTTTCTTCAAGTCTTTCATAAGTTACAGGCTTAGCTAGATAATCAAAAGTTTTAAATTTATAAGCCATCATAGCATATTCCAAATGAGCTGTAGTAAAAATAAAGTAAGTATCCTTATTTTTCTCTCTAACTTTAGAAGCTATTTCTAACCCAGTTTGATCAGATTTTAAATTTATATCTAAAATCAATACATCTGTTTTATTGTCATCAATATAATTCAATAATTCATCTACATTAGTTGTTTTTAAACCAATTTCAGCATCATAATTATGCTTCATAAAAATATTTTCAAGAATTGACGAGAATTTATCTAAAATATTTAAATTATCGTCGCAGATTACAAAATTCAACATATTTTATCCCCCTCGTATACAATATATAGTATTGGAAAAAAAGTAATCGACAAAAAAACAAAAATTTCCTTTATTTTCCAGAAACAATAACAATATAATCTAAAAAATTTACCTTGTCAATAGTAAATTTACAAAATTATCCAACTGGTAAAACTATTAATGTTAATAATGTTTCAGAGTAAAACGATATGTTCTAATTAGATAAAAAGAAACAATATGTAAAATTACAGGGTTATCAATTGAAGAAGTTGAAAACTTAAAAAACTAGATTTTTATATATTGATAAAACAAAATTAATAATTAAAAATTTAGATTAATCTAAACTAAAATAATACTGAAATATAAATTTTGTGTAGGATAGCTCAATTTATTAATATTAATAAATTGAGTTATTTATTATTGTAACTTAAAATTTGTTTTTGAATTATACATACTAAACATATATTTTATCATAACTTAATAGTAGAGGAATATTTTTAAATATTACTAATAAAATTAAACAAATGGAGGTAGAAAATGACTATTAATTTAAGAAAAAATACATCAAAAATAGTAAAAATACTAACTTTACTATTAATAATATTTTCAATAGCTTTAATTAACACAAACAACAAAGGAGAAGAAACTATTTTAACAAGTTCACAAGGATTAAGCAATAAAAAAATAGCTTGGGGAATAAAAAGAAATGATAACCATGAACAGCCCGATTTAGGAAAAAGCAATAAAGAAATGTTAGAAAAAAATAACGGAATTGCCATGGGAAATAGCGCAGATAAATTTATTTATTTAACATTTGATGAAGGATATGAAGCAGGATATACACCACAAATATTAAATACATTAAAAGAAAATAATGTAAAAGCTACATTTTTTATAACTGCACATTATTTAAATACACAGCCAGAGTTGGTAAAACAAATGATAGAAGAGGGCCATATTGTAGGAAATCATACAGTTAATCATAAAAGCATGCCTAGCCTAACAGAAGAACAAATAAATTCAGAAGTAATGGATTTACACAAAGCCATATATGAAAAATTTCAATACGAAATGAAATATATAAGACCACCAATGGGCGAAATTAGCGAAAAAAGTATAAACGTAACAAATTCTCTAGGATATAAGACAGTAATGTGGTCATTTGCATACGAAGACTGGAATGAAGATAAGCAACCAAATGAAGCTCAAGCAAAAAAGAAAATATTAGATAATGTTCATAATGGAGAAATTATGCTTTTACATGGAAACTCAAAAACAAATACTAATATTTTAGGAGATATTATTAAAGAAATAAAAAACATGGGATATGAATTTAAATCTTTAGATGAATTTAAAAATTAAGTTTTGACACTGAATAATAAATGATATATAATCAATTTGGTGATATATATGGAACAAAATACATTATTAGAAGAAATAATAAAAAGATATGATTTATATAAAAAACAACAAATAACTTATGATGAATTTTTGAATATGTATAATGAGTACAATAGCAAATTTACAGATACAAAATTTGCAGAGTTACTAGGTGTTAAAGCAAAAACATTTATGGATTTTAAAAGTAGAATTAAAGAAAATAAAAAGTTAACAATTTTAGCCAATAGGAACTTAACAGAAAAAGAAAAAATTATGAAAATTATGGAACTAGTTGAAAAATATAATCTAAATAAAGGTAAAAAAATAAGTTATGCTTTTTTAAAAGAAATGTGGAACAAAGTAAAGTCAGTATTAACAGAAATAGAATTCGCAAATTTATTAGGAATATCAGATTCAAATTTAAGAAATATTAGAAACTCAAAAGATGAAGCAAGGATATTTAAAAATTGTAAATTAAATGACATGGCAACTGAAAAAATAAGAAAACAAATACTTAGTCAATATGAAGGAAAAAAGATATATTATAAAAATAATAAAAAGAACAAAGGAAAAGTTGATTTTTTAGAATTATATAAACCATATAGAATATATTTTTCGGAGAACGAATTTGCAGAATTATTAGGAATTAGCATAAAAAATTTGTGGTATGCTAAAAACCAAATGGCAAATCCAAATATAAAAGATGCAGAAAAAATAAAAAAAATAGATAAAATAAAAAATGAATTAGAAAAAATGACATATTTAAGAAAAGATGAAATAGAAGGAATGTGTCAAAAAATAGGAATATCAGTAGAAGATTTTATTACATATTATATAAATAAGGGAGATTTTTTTGATGCTAGCGTTTATAAGCAAGCATTAGATATAAATAATGGACTTTGGATTCAAAAAGGAAAAATAGAACAAAAATATATGGAAAAATATAATGAAATATTTTTAAGAATATCAAGAACCATTGCTACAAAAATAAAAAAAGATAATTCAGAAAAATTTTATAATGAGGATTTGCAGTCTAATATTTTATTATTTGTATTAGAAAATTGTAAAGATTTAATAAAAAATTTTGAATATGATGTAAAATTAATGGAAAGGATGATATGGCTAAGGGCAAGACAATATGCAAGAATTACATATATATCAGAACAAAAAGAAAATAAAAAGATAATACCATATAAGGATGAAATTTATAATATAGAAATAAAGAAAATAGAAGATGAAAATATAGATGATGAACAATTGGTAAATATATTAAAAACATATTTGGAACAAGGATATAGTAAGAAAATAATATTAAAAAAATTAACTACTAAATTGAATTGTGAAGAAACAGAAATTTTGGAAAGAATAAAAAAATATTTAATAGAACAAAAACAAGTAAAACAAAATAATGATGGTGACTATGAAATAGGAGAAAAATAAATAATATATAAAAGGAAATAAGTTTTTATAAATTTATTTCCTTTTTGGTATTGATAATAAAATGAATTTCCGAGGTGTTCTATTAAATAAAATATTCATAAAATAAATAATTTTAAATATATTTAAATATAAAGAAAATCGAAGGGATGAAAATTATGAAGAAAAAAAGAAATACTCTATTTAAAATAGATAGACTTTTAGAAATGCCACAAGAAGTATATACAGATATGCCCAAAATAACAATAACAGGATTCAATGAAATGATAATAGAAAATTTTAAAGGAATTTTAGAATATGAAGATTATTACATTAGGATAAATACATCATTGGGAATTATAAATATAAATGGATATGAACTAAAACTAGAAAATATGACAAATGATGATATAAAAGTAAATGGAAAAGTTGAAAGCATAGAGATAGAGAGGAAATTTGATTAGAGTTTTTAAAACTTAAATAAAAATTTGAAAGGGAAGAAGTATGTTAATTAAAATTCTATTTAATTATATAATTGGATATATAAGAATATCAGTAGAAGGATATTATATAGAAAGATTTATAAATATATGTAGAAATAATAAAATAGTAATTTGGAATTTAAAAAGAGACAAGAATGTAAAACTAGAATTAAATATAGGAATAAGAGACTTAAAAAAAGTAGCAAAAATTGCAAAACAAACAAAATGCAAAATTAAAATATTAAGAAAAAAAGGACTTCCATTTTTATTC
>CAKPQY010000007.1 GCA_934179885.1 uncultured Clostridia bacterium | reverse complement strand
CTCCTGGGTCACCTTCATCAGCATTACATACAACATATTTTTGTTCTGAATTTTGATTTTTTGTTGATTCCCATTTTTGACCTGTTGGAAATCCAGCTCCACCACGTCCTCTTAATCCAGATTTTTTTATTTCTTCTATTACTTCATCTTGTGTCATTAGCTTTAAAACTTTTTCTAATGCTAGATATCCATCAAAAGCTATGTATTCATCTATATCTTCAGGATTAATCACACCACAATTTTTTAAAGCAATTCTTTTTTGCTTTTTGTAGAAATTAAGTTCATCTAGACTATTTACAATTTTTCCATCTATATCTTTGCATAATAATCTTTCTACTCTATTACCTTCTATAATATGTGTTTGTATTATTTCTTCGCAGTCTTCTGGCTTAACCATAGCATAAAATGTATCTTCTGGTCTTATTATTACAATTGGACCTTTAGCACATAAGCCAAAACATCCTGTTTTAATTACTATAACATTTTCTATGTTTTTCTCTTTTATTATTTTCTTAAAATTTTCTAATATTTCTGCTGACTTTGATGATGTACATCCTGTTCCATGACATACTAATATGTGTTTTTCTCTGGTATCTAATTTTGTATTTACTCTTAGTTCTAATTCTTTTCTTTTTTGTGCTCTTATTTTATTTATTTCTTCTAAAATTTTCATTAATTACCTCCCTATTTTTGTAATAATGAATCTAAAACTTCATCTAATTTTTTTACAGTTGCTTTTCCGTAAACATCTCCATTAACTGTAAAAACAGGTGCTAATCCACATGCTCCAACACATCTTGTTGTATCTAAAGATATTTTTCCATCTTCTGTTGTTTGGCCTGGTTCTATTTTTAGTCTTTCTTTTAATCTATCTAGTATTTTTTGTGAACCTTTAACATAACAAGCTGTTCCTAAACATACTGATATTGTATATTCTCCTTTTGGCTCTAATGTAAATCTAGAATAAAATGTAATTACTCCATATATTTCTGCCATTGGTATTTTTAAAAATTCTGATATTTTTATTTGTGCTTCTTCTGGTACATATCCAAATTTTTCTTGTACTTCATTTAATATTTGAATTAGGTTGTCTTTTACTGGTAAATATTCTTTAAATACATATTCCATAAATTCATCTATTTGTTTAGAACTACAGTTATTTTTATTGTTATTTTTATTCATATTTTACCTCCCATTATAGTATATTTTAATGGCTATCAAAATTATATCAAAACTAAACTTTTTATACAATAAATTTTAAAAAAATCCCACAATAAAAGTGGGATTTTTGTTTTGCTCTTTCTTGTCTTACTAAAAAATATAATGTCACACAACGTAGTCCAATTACACTCCAACAGTAGAAAATCCATTGTCTACGTGAATTACTTCTCCAGTAATAGCACTAGACATATTACTAAATAAAAATGTACTACAGTCTCCAACTTCTTTTGCTGTTACATTTTTATGTAATGGTGCTCTTTCTTCAACTACATCTAAAATACTTCCGAAATCTTTTATTCCTTTTGCAGAAAGTGTTTTAATAGGGCCTGCTGAAATAGCATTTATTCTTATACCATCTTTTCCTAAGTCTCTTGCTAAATATCTAACACTTGCTTCTAAAGCTGCTTTTGCAACTCCCATTACATTATATCCTTCAATTGATTTTTCTGAACCATAATATGTTAATGCTACTATACTAGAATTTTCGTTTAACATATCTAAATCTTTTGCAATTTTTGATACAGCAACTAATGAATATGCACTTACATCATTTGCATGTGCAAATCCATCTCTTGATGTTCTTATAAAATCGTTTCTTAAATCTTCAGTATTTGCATGTGCTATTGCATGTAAAATTCCATCTACTTTTCCATTTTCTTTTAATATTTTTTCAAAACATTCTTTTATAGATTCATCACTTGATGCATCACATGGGTATGTTTTTGCTCCAGGTATTTCAGCTATTAACTTTTCTACTTTTTCTGATGCCTCAAATGAACTATGTGTAAATATTACTTCTGCTCCATTTTCATATGCAGATTGTGCTGCACCCCAAGCTATACTCCATTTATTTCTTATTCCCATTATTAATATTTTTTTACCTTCTAACAACATTATAAAATTCCTCCTATTTTTCTATATTTTTGATATCTTTTTTCTACCAAATCTTCTTGTGGAATCTTTGATAATTTTTTTATATTTTTTAATAACATATTTTTTAAATTATTGCAAACCGCATCAAAATCTTTTTGAGCTCCACCATCTGGTTCTTCTACTATGTTATCAATAATACCTAACTTTTTCAATTCCTTTGCTGTTATTTTCATTTTATCAGCCGCTTCTTCTGACTTACTAGAATCTTTATATAAAATACTTGCAAATCCTTCTGGAGACAATATTGAATAAACCGAATTTTCAAGCATTATAATTACATCTGTTACACCAATTGCTAAAGCTCCTCCACTTGAACCTTCTCCAATTACAACTGATATTGTAGGAACTTTTAATTTTGACATTTCTAATAAGTTTCTCGCAATTGCTTCTCCTTGTCCTCTTTCTTCAGCTTCCATCCCTGGATATGCTCCTGGTGTATCTATAAAAGTTATTATTGGTCTTCCAAATTTTTCTGCTTGTTTCATTAATCTTAATGCTTTTCTATATCCTTCTGGATGTGGCATTCCAAAATTTCTTTCTATATTCTCTTTGGCTGTTTTTCCTTTTTGTTCTCCTATTACAGTTACCGGAATTCCATCTAATTCTGCAATTCCACCTAAAATTGATTTGTCATCACCAAATGTTCTGTCTCCATGTAATTCTATAAAATTTGTAAATATATGATTTATATAATCTAATGATTTTGGTCTTTCTGAATTCCTTGCAGTTAAAACTCTATCCCAAGCTGATAATTGTTTTTTATCCATTCTTTTATCACTTCCTTTATTTGCATGTTCAGCATAACTTAAATTTTTAATTTTGTACTTTGTGCAATTTTAAAATTTTATACAAAGTTTCTTTCATTTCTTTTCTGTTAACAATTTTATCAATGAATCCATGCTCTAATAAAAATTCTGCACTTTGAAAACCATCTGGTAATTTTTGTTTTATAGTTTGCTCAATAACTCTAGGCCCCGCAAAACCAATTAAAGCACCTGGTTCTGCTAAAATTATATCACCAAGACTTGCAAAACTTGCTGTAACGCCACCTGTTGTTGGATCAGTCAATACTGATATATAAAGAAGTCCAGCCTCACCTAATTTAGCTATTGCTGCTGATGTTTTAGCCATTTGCATTAGTGAAATCATACCTTCTTGCATTCTTGCTCCACCTGACACACAAAATAAAATTACTGGTAATTTATATTGTATTGCTCTTTCAACTAATCTGCAAATTTTTTCACCAACAACACTTCCCATACTTCCCATAAAAAAGTTGCTATCCATCACACCAATTGCTACTTTTTCACCATTAATTTCTCCAATTCCTGTTTTTATAGCTTCTTGTATCTTAGTTTTATCTTGTAATAATTTAATTTTATCTTTATAACCTTCAAAATTAAGCATATCACTAGTTTGCATATCTTCATCTAGTTCTTCAAAAGTGCCATCATCTAAAATTTGTTTAATTCTTCTTCTAGCTGATATTCTAAAATGTTTACCACAATTAGGGCAAACACTATAATTGTCCTTTACATCCTCTTTATATAAAATTTCTTTACAATTGCTACATTTAAGCCATTTGCCAACTAACATATCTGATGCTTTTTCATTTTTTTCATCAGACTTTATTGGGTTAATTTTTTTAATTTTATCTATTACCAATATATTCACTCCTTCGCCTGTTCAAAAATGTCCCAAAAAGAACCGTCCCTTTTGGGACATTAAAATTCTTTACTAATAAAAGATGTATCATAATTATTATTTATAAAATTTTCATTTTTCAAAATTTTATATAAGAAATCAATATTAGTATCAATTCCATCAATAACAAATTCACCTAAAGCACTTTTCATTTTTGCAATAGATTCATTTCTATCTTTTCCATGAACTATGACTTTTGCTATCATAGAATCATATGTTGGTGGTATTTTATACCCTGGATATATTGCTGTATCTATTCTTACGCCATTTCCTCCTGGTATATGAAGTTCTTTTATTTCTCCTGGACATGGCATAAAGTTTTTATCTGGATTTTCTGCATTAATTCTTGCTTCTAAACTATGTCCTGTAAACTTTATATCTTCTTGCTTGTATTGTAATTTTTCTCCTGAAGCTATTTTAAATTGTTCTTTTATTATATCAACTCCTGTAATAGCTTCTGTTATAGGGTGTTCCACCTGTGCTCTTGTATTCATTTCCATGAAATAGAAATCTTTATTTTTATCAACTAAAAATTCTATAGTCCCTACATTGCTGTATCCAATTTGTTTAACAGCATTAACAGCAATTTTCCCCATTTTTTGTCTTAATTTTTCTGATATAACTCCTGATGGTGTCTCTTCAAGCATTTTTTGATTTTTTCTTTGTACTGTGCAGTCTCTTTCACCTAGATGTATACAGTTGCCATATTCATCAGCCATGATTTGAATTTCTATATGTCTTGGATTTTCTATAAATTTTTCTATGTAAATTGAATCATCATTAAATGATATTTTAGCCTCTTGCTTTACAATGTCATAAAATTCAACAAGCTCTTTTTCGTTGTAAGCAACTCTAATACCTTTTCCTCCGCCTCCGGCAGATGCTTTTAATATAACTGGATATCCTATTTTTAAAGCTACTTTTATTGCATCTAATACATTATCTACTAATCCATCAGATCCTGGTACAACAGGAACTCCTGCCTTTTTCATAGTATCTTTTGCTTTTGATTTATTACCCATTAATTCGATCATTTCGCTTGATGGTCCAATGAATTTAATTCCTATCTCATTACACATTTTGGCAAAACTACTATTTTCAGATAAAAAGCCATAACCCGGATGTATACAATCACATCCTTTTAAACAAGCTGCTTCTATTATTGCTTTTACATTTAAATAGCTTTTATTTGATGGAGCAGGTCCTATACAAACAGCTTCATCTGCTAATTGTCTATGTAATGAATTCTTATCAGCTTCAGAATAAACTGCTACTGTTCTTATTCCCATTTCTCTACATGCTCTTATTATTCTTACAGCTATTTCTCCTCGATTTGCTATTAATACTTTTTTTAACATATTTTTAACCCTTTCTGAGACAGTTTGGATAGCCCAAAAGGTCTCATATTTTTGTTATATTTTGTCATTAAAATTTAATCATGCCCCTTTTGTTCTTAAACAATTGCAAAAGTTAATTCTCCTTTTACTGCAACTTTTCCATCAACAGTTGCAATTGCTTCTCCTATTCCTATAGGTCCTTTTTTCTTTATTATTTTAACTTCTAATTTTAATCTATTTCCAGGAACAACTTGTTTTTTGAATTTCAAATTGTTTATTCCTCCAAACAAAGCATTTCTGCCTTTGTTTTCTTCCATTGAAAGAATTGCAACTGCACCTGTTTGAGCAAGAGCTTCAACCATTAACACTCCTGGCATTATTGGGTTGCCAGGGAAATGTCCTTTAAAGTAATATTCATCTTCACTAACATTTTTATATGCTATACAACTTTCTCCTGGTATATATTCTTCAACCTCATCTATCATTAAAAATGGTTCTCTTTGAGGTATTATATTTTTTATTTCTTCTTTATTTAGCATTTCTATTCTCCTTATTTTATCTTAAACAATGACATACCATATTCAACAACATCACCATCATTAACACAAACTTCTATAATCTCTCCATCAAATTCAGATTCAATCTCATTCATTAATTTCATAGCTTCTACAATACATACCACTTGACCTTTTTTTACATTGTCACCAACCTTAACAAATGAATCTTTATCTGGTGATGGCTTTGAATAAAATGTTCCAACCATTGGTGATTTGATAATTTTATAATTTTCCTCAGCTTTTTCTTCTTTTATGACATTATTTTCATTATTTACTTGAACTGTAGGAATTGCAGTTGGAACTGCTTGCATCTGTGCTTGTGGTTGTATATTATTTGCAACTACAACTTCTTTTTCAGTATTCTTTTTCATGCTGATTTTCATACCTTCTGGGAATTCAATTTTTAATTCATCAATATTTGCTGTTCCCATATCATCTATTAACTTTTTTATTTGTTCGTAATCCATAAAAAACCTCCTAAATTATTAATCTTCATATTTCTTGAAAATTATAGAACTATTATGTCCACCAAATCCTAATGAATTTGACATAGCATATTCTACATTTGTATTTCTGCCTTCATTTGGAACTATATCTAAATCACATTCTTCATCTGGTACTTGATAATTAATTGTTGGTGGTACAAAATTATCTTCAACAGCTTTTACACAAACTACAGCTTCTACACCACCTGCCGCACCTAGAAGATGTCCTGTATTTCCTTTTGTTGAACTTACCATTACTTTTTTACTTGCATCTCCAAATGCTAATTTAATCGCAGCTGTTTCTCCTGCATCATTTAAATGTGTTGATGTACCATGCGCATTTATGTATGTAATATCCTCTGGTTTTATATTACTACATTCCATTGCTCTTTTCATAGCTCTTGCTGCGCCTTCTCCATCAGGTGATGGTGATGTTATATGATAAGCATCTGATGTTGCTCCATATCCAACGATTTCAGCATATATTTTTGCATTTCTAGCTTTAGCATGTTCTAACTCTTCTAGTACTAAAACGCCTGCACCTTCGCCCATTACAAATCCATTTCTTTCTTTATCAAATGGTATACTTGCTCTATTAGGGTTAGTCTCTTGAGATAGTGCTTTTATGTTTGTAAATCCTGCTATACCTGTTGGAGTAATTGAAGCTTCTGTTCCACCTGCAAATATTACATCTTCATAACCATGTTTTATCATTCTATAAGCTTCCCCAATTGAATGTGTTCCACCAGCACATGCTGTAACCATTGAAACTGATTCACCTTTTGCTCCTAATTCAATTGCTACATTTCCAGCTGCCATGTTGCAGATACTCATTGGTATATACATTGGTGATACTCTATCTGGTCCTTTTTCTATAAAATGTTTATTTTCTTTTTCGATTGTTCCAAGTCCACCTATTCCTGAACTTATGATTACTCCTGTTCTTGTCATGTCTGTATTTTCTGGAGTTATTCCACTATCTTTCATAGCTTCTTTTGAAGCAATAATTGCAAATTGTGAGAATTTATCTAATCTATTGCAACTTCTTCTGTCAAAATATTCTTCAGGATTATAATTTTTTACTTCTCCTGCTAATTTTACTTTGAAATTTTCTGTATCAAATTCTGTAATTTCAGCTATTCCACATTTGTTTGTTTTTATTCCTTTCCAGAATTCTTCTACATTATTTCCTATTGGAGTTATTGCTCCTAATCCTGTTATTACAACTCTTCTATCCATATTTATCCTCCTTATTACATTAACATTCCACCATCAACGTTAAGTACTTGACCTGTTATATATGTATTTTCTTCTCCTGCTAAAAAGTAAACTGCATTGGCTACTTCTTGTGAACTTCCCATTCTTTTTAATGGTATTTGTTCATTAATACTTTCTTTTACATTATCGTTTAGAACTGATGTCATATCAGTATCTATAAATCCTGGTGCTATACAGTTTGCTAATATATTTCTACTTGCTAGTTCTTTTGCTATGCTTTTTGTAAATCCTATTATTCCAGATTTAGAAGCGGCATAATTACATTGTCCTGCATTTCCTGAAACGCCAACAACTGAAGTTAGATTTACAATTTTTCCTGTTCTTTTTTTCATCATATATGGAACTACATTTTTTGTAACATTGAATGTTCCTTTTAAATTGATATCTATTACTTTTTCAAAATCTTCTACTGACATTCTTAAAAGTAAATTATCTTTAGTAATACCAGCATTATTTACTAAAACATCTATCTGTCCAAATTTTTCTATTGCTTGTTTTACCATATTTTCGCACTCTTCAAAATTTGAAACATCAGTTTTTACAAATAATACTTCTGAACCATATTGTTTGAATTCTTCTTCTAATTCTTTTACATCTGTTTTATCAGATACATAATTAATAACTAAATTGTATCCTTCTTTTGCAAATTTAACTGCTATTGCTTTTCCTATACCTCTTGACCCACCTGTAATTAAGGCTACTTTTTTGTTTTCCATAACATATTCTCCTTTTCACTTACTTTGCTTATCATAACTTAAAAAATTTATAAATCACTTGTTTCTTTTATTTTTAAAATTGCATTTTCTAGTGATTCTACATCATAAATATTTATAAGATTTACACCTTCGAGTTCTTTTTTTATAAATCCTGTTAAAGATTTTCCTGGACCGATTTCGATAAATGTATCTATTCCTTCATCTTTCATCAGTCTAATTGTTTTATCGAATCTAACAGGACTTACAATGTGATTTGCTAAAATTTCTTTAATATTATCTTCATCATTGTAAAAAGTTCCATCAATATTTTTTATAACTTTAACATTTCCTTTATTAAATGTTATTTTATCTAACTCTTTCATGTATTCATTTTTAGCATTTTCTAAAACTTTTGTATGAAATGGTCCACTTGTTTTAAGTTCAACAACTTTTTTTGCTCCATTTTCTTTAAAAATCATGCTCGCTTCTTCTATTACCTTTTTATCACCTGATACTACTGTTTGATTTGAATAATTATAATTTGCAGGAACTATGAACTTTCCTTCGTCATTTAGATTTTGGCATATTTCTTCTATTTTAGAAGCCTCTAATCCTATTACCGCAAGCATTGAATATTCCCCTTTAGGTAATTTGTTTTGCATTAGATATCCTCTGTGTTTTAATAGATTTATTCCATCATCAAATGTAAGTTGCCCTCCATAAATTAAGGCTGGATATTCTCCTAAACTTAATCCTGTTGCTATATCTGCATTTATGCCATTCTTCTTTAAGATTTCTAAAATAGCTAAACTCATTGTAGCAATCGCTATTTGAGTGTTTTCTGTTTTTATCAAATCTTCTCCTGTTTCTTCTATATATATGTAATCATTTTCTATATAATTTTTTCTAATTCCGTTAAAACATAAGGTTGCTATGTCAATGCCTGTAATTTCTGAAGCTTTTTTATATACATTTCTTATTTCTTCATATTTTTCATATAAATCTTTTCCCATGCCTACCTTTTGACTTCCTTGTCCTGGGAACAAAAATGCTATTTTCATATTATACCTCCATTAAAATACTTCCTGTATTAAGTCCACCACCATATCCTAGAAGAATTATTTTATTTCCTTCTTGTAGTAATTTTTTCGAAAACATTTCATCAAGAGCAATTGGAATACTTGCACAAAATGTGTTTCCAACATTTTCTATATTTATGTACATCTTATTAATATCTATTTTTAGTCTACTTGCTATTGAATTCATTATTTTCATATTTGACTGATGTGGCACTATGTATTTAATTTCATCTATATTTGTACTACTAATTTTTAACAAATTTTTGATGTTTTTTACTGTTTCAGTTACTGCATATTTGTATATTTCTTTTCCATCCATTTTTATATTTTCATTTGATTTACTCACAAGTAAATTTCCTTTTTGTCCTTCACTTGTAATAATTGATTTATATTGTTTATCTGTTTCTGTTTTTTCTAACAATACTGCCCCAGCTCCATCTGCTAAAATTATTGATGTTGATAAATCTGATTTATCTGTAAATTTTGATAAGATATCTACTCCAAAAACTAAGGCTTTGCTTGACTTTTCAACTGCTATATAATTTCTTGCTATGTCCATTGCATTTATAAAACCTGAACATCCAGCTAAAATATCTAAACACATACAGTTTTTTATATCAAAATGTTCTTGTATTTTATAAGATATCCCTGGCATTAATGAATTAGTTGAAGTTGTTGCTACAATAATCATATCAACTTTGCTTATATCGATTTGTGAGTTTTTTTCTATTAAATTTTGTACGCTATTTATAGCTATTTCTTCAATTGTTTCATCTTTTGAATAATATCTTGTTTGTATGCCTGTTCTTTTATAAATAAATTCTTCTGTTATCTTAAGTTTATTTGCAATTGTATTATTATCTACCTTATTTTGGGGTAAATAACTTCCAGTTGCAATTATTTTTATGTTTTTCATATTCACCTCTAAATTATATTTTCTAAATCTTTTATAAACTTTTGTATTATTTCTTCTTTGTTAAATTCTCTTCCAGTTTCTTTCTTTAATGATGTTGCTATATTTTCAAGTTCATCTGGAAAATCTATTTCGTTTACATTGAAACCAACACTTATTATTAAATAATTAATTTTGTTTCCAATTATATTAGTCTCCGTTAATATTCCGCATATTTTTTTATTGCTTAACATTAAATCATTTGGTTCTTTAATTTTTAATTCGATATTATATAAATTTTGTATTTCATTTTGCAAAATTCTTGCAATTTTTACTGTTAAACCATCCAAATCATTGATTTTGCATGTTGGCCTATATAATATGCTCATTGCTATGTTTTTACTAGAACCTGTAAACCAACTTCTTCCTTTTGTTCCTATTCCGCCTGTTTGTTTATTTGCTATTATAATTGTTTTTTCTTTGTATTTTTGTTGATTTTCTTTTAGATATTTATGTGTTGATTCAATTTCTTCATATTTTTCTATTGTCAAAGTTTTCCTCCTAAAATTCTTTGTACAAATTTTATAATATTTTCTTGCTTTTTTGTATTGTTCCGAACGGTCAGTTTTTTCTTTTCAAAAACTGTGTAAATAATTTTAAAGTAAACTAAAAAAGACCTTATTTTTTACTATAAGGTCTTTTGATTTTTCATTTTTTATTTATGAATAACTCATTTGTCTTAACTCTGTCAAATATCTTTCATGCTCATCTTGACTTATCTCTTCTAGAACTTTTTTAGCTTTGCCTACTTCTTTATTTTTCTTCATATCGACCACCTCTGGATTCTCTATAAATTTCCTATATGACATTAATCGTTTAATGAAACGGCGTATAAAAAACTCGGGTTTTATCCATATCATATCGGATATTGCCCGAGATTTTTATACGCCTTTTCATTGAGTACTCACGTTCATTATAAGTACTCTACTTAAAACTGCTTATTTTATATGATTAAGACACGGGCAAATATAAAAGTGGTCTGAAGCCAAAGTCATCGAGGCTATAACCATGGTAACGGTAGTCTTTAGAGCCGAAGCGATCGCTCGTGTAACAGCTGCTGTTGTGGCAATAGCCTCCTCTACTGATACAAGGAGTGCTGGCAGAGCCATAGCTATCTTTGTAGATACAGGTTTCTGTTGTCCATTCTTTTACGTTACTTGCCATATCATATATATTACATTGAATATCTTGTGTTTCTGTATATTTTGTTGTGTCATTTGTTCCTGTTGTTGCTAATGAATTATTTACACTATTTTTTATTGAATATGTTGGATTATCTCCACATGTTTGCAAGAATAACGTAGCTGTATCCCATGCATAACTATTCATTAAATCACTTGTGAATGTTGTTGCATTATACATATTTCTTGCCTTTGATGCTGCATCCTGTTGTGATATACTATTCCATACAGTATCTGTTCCAACTTCTGTTATTGTTTTATTTGAATTCTTTCTTGCCTCATACCTTCCTATATAAAATCCTTTGTTTGTAGATACACTATTTTTAAAATTTGTTATACTTTTTGCTGTTGTATTTCCATGTGGTGATGTTTCATATTCTCGATAATCCCTACTAGCATCATCTCTGGCTGTTGGATTTCCAATACTATCAAATTTATATCTATTTAATTCTATTGTTTTTGCATTTGCTTCTGTTCTTGCTGTATCTGTATATATTTTTCCTACTGGTATCCAAACAAATTGACTTCCATTTGTTGATTCTCCTGTAGCATCTTCTATTACTATTCCTTTATTTATCGTTGTTGCATCTGTTGTTATCTTAAATCCTGCTGGTATTACTATTTTGTTTCCATATATATCTTTTAAAAATGTGTTTTGTGTTGTACTTAATACTTGATTTGTGTTCGCACTTGATATTGTATCTGCGTTTTCCCATAATCCTAATGTTGTTACTGTTTCTACATTACTTTCTTTACTTGTACTTTCATTAATATATGCTACTACTTTTATATTGC
>CAKPQY010000006.1 GCA_934179885.1 uncultured Clostridia bacterium | reverse complement strand
ACTATTCATATACAACATCAGGTTGTCCTTCATGGATAAATTATACAAATTATTGGCTTGGTTCTGCTAGTTACCCTCTCTGCGTGTGGTATTTGCAAGGCAAATACGAGTCCTGCAGCTACGTCGACATATCCTATGACGACGTCCTCAATGGGGTGCGCCCAGTTATAGAAATCTCTAAGTCTTTGATTCAATAATCGAACGAAGTGAGATTATCTAGGTGTAGGTTTCTGGAAGAAACCGGAACCTTTCTGAAAATATGGGCAACTGCACCATATTTTCAGAAGTAGATGTCAACTACTTGAAAAAAATTGGTATTTTGCCATAATGAATAAGATGGTGTAATATAGGGTAATACTCAGTACGTCCCGGGTTTACTTGCTTCTTGTTTTAGTTTGTTAATTGGCTTGGTTCTGCTAACAACACTAACAACGTGTGGAGTGTGTAATGAAAAACTATAGAATATGCAGTGTAATTTTAAAAAAATTCACTGTATTTTTTATTGTCAAAATTTAAATGTGGTAAAAGATAAAAAGCTTTAAATTTTGCAATTCCAACTGTCTCAAATTTCCAAAAACTTCTAGACAAAAGACATAAAATATGATAATATTGTCAATAATAAAAAGAGACAAAAATAAAGAAAAGAGAGTGAGTTTTAAATGAAAGAAACATTTTATGTAACAACACCAATATACTATCCAAGTGGAAAATTTCATATAGGAACAGCATATTCAACAGTAGTAGCAGATACATTAAAAAGATATAACAAATTAAAAGGAAAAGAATGTTACATGTTAACAGGAACAGATGAGCATGGACAAAAAATAGAAACAAAAGCCAAAGAAGCAGGAGAAACACCAAAACAATACGTAGATAAAATGGCAGCAATGGCAAAAGAACTATGGGCAAAGATGGATATACAATATGATGATTATATTCAAACAACAGAAGAAAGACACGAAAAAGTAGTTCAAAAAATATTTGATAAATTCATGGAACAAGGCGACATATATAAAGGTGAATATGAAGGACTATATTGTGTACCATGCGAAACATTTTTTACAGAAACACAATTAGTTGATGGAAAATGCCCAGACTGTGGAAGAGAAGTAGTTCCAATGAAAGAGGAAGCATATTTCTTTAATATGAAAAAATATGCAGATAGACTTTTAAAATATTATGATGAACACCCAGATTTTATAAAACCAGAATATAGAAAACAAGAAATGATAAATAACTTTATAAAACCAGGATTAGAAGATTTATGTGTAACAAGAACATCATTTGACTGGGGAATAAAAGTATTAAAAGACCCAAAACATGTAATATATGTATGGTTAGATGCTTTAACAAATTATATTACAGCACTTGGATATATGTCAGAAGATGAAACATTATTTAATAAATTTTGGCCAGCAGATGTTCATGTTGTTGGAAAAGATATAGCAAGATTTCACTTGATATATTGGCCAATATTCTTAATGGCATTAGATTTACCATTACCAAAAACAATATTTGTTCATAATTGGATTACAATGAAAGATGGAAAAATGAGTAAATCAAAAGGAAATGTAATATATCCAGAAGATTTAATTGATAGATATGGACTAGATGCAACAAAATATTTCTTATTAAGAGAAATGCCAACATCACAAGATGGATTATTCTCACCAGAGGAATTTGTACAAAGATATAATTTTGATTTATGTAATGATTTAAGCAATTTGTTAAATAGAACTGTATCAATGGTAAATAAATACTTTGATGGAAAAGTTCCTGAATATAATGGAACACCAAACGAAGTAGACAAAGAAATTGAAGAATTCAGTATACAACAAATTGAAAAATTTGAAAAATTATTTGAAAATTTCGAATTTGCAAATGCAATCCAAGAAATATGGAATTTGGTATCTAGAACAAATAAATATATTGATGAAACGATGCCATGGCAATTAGCAAAAGAAGAAGAAACAGAGAAACTAAAATCTTCAATGTATCATTTAATAGAAAATTTAAGAAAAATAGCAATATTAATAAAACCATTTATGGATGAAACATCTAATAATATTTTAAGACAAATAGGTGTACAAGATGAAAAATTAAAAACATGGGATAGCTTAAAAGAATATGATAAATTAAAAGATATAAAAGTAATTGAAAAAGGTGAACCTATATTTATGAGATTAAATACAGAAGAGGAAATTGAATATATAAAACAAGTAATGAAGAAATAGTTATAAAAAGAGGATAAGCTATGAGACTTTTTTGGGGTAAAGACCAATATCAAGGTTATAATATTTATAGTATGAAAAAATATGTAGATAAAAAAAGAATAATTTTTAATATAATAGTAAGTGTTATAACTATTATAACCTTAGCATTGGTAATTTATTATATTGTTGATACATCTTTAAGAGTAAAAAAATCTAAACAATATGCAGCACAAATTATTGAATATCAAAAGCAACAAGAAGAACTAGAAAAACAAAAAGAAGCTGAAAGGCAAGCTAAAATTCCAAAATTGACGAATGAGGGAAAAGAAAACTTAAAAAACATATATCATAGTGAAACCAAAAGAGCTTTTCTAACATTTGATGATGGTCCGTCAAAAAATACAAATGATATATTAAATATATTAAAAGATAATAATATAAAAGCAACCTTTTTTGTATTAGGAAGTCAAGTGGAAATATTTCCAGAGACAACAAACAGGATATATGATGAAGGGCATTTTATAGCAAATCATGGATATTCACATAAATATTCAAGTATTTATCAATCAACAGAACAAATATTGAATGAGTATAATCAATGTAATCAAATTGTGGCGAATACAATTAATGTTCCTGAATATAATTCACATTTATTCAGATTCCCAGGAGGTTCTGTAGGAGGAAAATATGCAAAAATAAAAAGTCAGGCAGTACCAGTACTTGAACAAAATGATATTTTGTATGTAGACTGGAATTCACTTACAGGTGATTCAGAACAGGTTAATCCAACAGAAGAGTATTTGATGAATAATTTACAAAAGACTACAGAGGGAAAAAATAGCTTAGTAGTATTAATGCATGACTCTCAAGCAAAAAAGATTACTGTGGATTTTTTGCCTAAAGTTATTGAATATTTGAGACAGCAAGGGTATGAGTTTGAGAGTTTTTATAGTATTATAGAGTGAAGTAGAGGTTGGAAGTTGAAAACTTCATTTTACAAACATCTATTTCACCAACATCCAAATAGAAGGGAGATTTTTAAATTGCCTAGAAAGAAAAAAGAAGTAATAGAAGGAATATCAGATAAGTTAGAATATTTGGGATTAGATTTAGATAATATACCAGAAAAGTTTAAAAAATTTGAACCACTTGAATATAGAGTACCAAAATTTTATGATGAAAAGCAATATAGACAATATAGATATGTAGATGTGAAAGATATACAAATATTATTATCACCAACTAATAGGTTAGAAGAATTAAGTGAAAAGTATAAAAAAGCAAGACCTTTATATGAATATTTGGATAAAAAAAATGAAGATAATATTTTAAAACATACTACTTTTTTAAATATGCTAAAAGAAATGGATGTTACTGAAATAGAAAAAATAGAAAAAGAACAGGCAAATTTGAATAAAAATATACCTTTCAAAGTTAAATTTCATGGAAATTATTTGTGGCAAATATATTATTCAGAAAATACAGACAAATATTTTATGATAGTTCCAACTGAAGATACAGATTATTCAACATTTTTCTATTTATTAAAGAAGCAAATAGAGAATAAAAAAACAGGAAAAATTTTTGTTCCAATAAGTAGCGTAAGATATTCAAATAAATATTTAAAAAAATCAGAATTTGAAGATATTGAAAATTATTTATGGCTATTTACAAAAGATTGGCCACTAATATATGAGGTGTATGATAAAAAGGAAAATTTATCAATCCAAATTATAGGCGAAACAAATGTATATGAAAAAGTAAAAACTTTTTATAAAGTGGAACTAAAAACAGCAGAAGAAGCAAATGAATTCTATAAATTGGTGAAGGCATTATTTATATTGCAAACAGAACTTCCAAATTTTTATAATTTTGAAACAAATGTAGACAAAAACGGTAGTTTAGAATTCTATTTAGATGGACAAAAAATTGAATATAAACATATGGTAGAATTCATAAGAGAACAATATAAAATAGGATTAAAGAGAAGAAAAGAATTAAAAAGTAAAATTCGTTTATATAACAAAAAATTAAAACAATTACAAGAATTAGTTGCAACACAAGAAATAGAATATTTGGCAAAAGAAAAGCAAATATCAACATTTTTAGAATGTAAAAAATCATTTTTTGGAAAATTTAAATATTATTTTAAATATAGTAAAAAGAATAATAAAAAAATGTCACAAGAAGATGAAGAACAAGATATAGAAATTGAGGAACAACCAAAAGAAAATACACCAGAAATAAAGAAAGAAAAAAAGAAAATTCCAATTAAAAAGGTTTATACATTAGAAGAATTAATAACTAGATATAAAGAATTAGAAGAGCTAGAAATAAAAATGAAAAATCTTTTAATGGATGTAAATGCATTAAAATTAAAAAATAAAAACATGGCTAAAAAAATTGAAAATGCAACTAAATATATTGAAGAAATAGATAGCCATAAAAAAAGCATATTTGAATTTTGGAAATATAGTAATAAAGACGAAATGGCAGTTTTACCTGAAGGAGAGCAAGAAGAGGTAAATGTTATTAAAAAAATAGAAAAGTCATTTGACTATGAAGAAGATTTAGAAGAATTTGGAAAAAAATTAGACAAAATTCAAAGAAATAATTTAAGCAAAGAAGAGACAGATAGTGTATATATCTTAACAACAGATTTAATAAATATAATAAATAAATTAAAAAGTAATATTATTACACCTGAAGAATTAGAAAAAAATCTTAAGAATTTAAAAAATGAAGCAATGGAATTAAAATCATTAAATGAAGAAGAATACGATATTTTTGGAAATATTATAGAAGATAGTACAAAAATAAGAAAAATAAATAATAAAAGACATAGAGAATTACCAAAAGACAAATTTAATATTCTAGAAATTGATAAAAATACGAAAACAATAGGATATAAGCTAGCATTACAACTTGTAATATTAAATTTGTCAAAAGCATTACAAAAAGGAATTATTCCTGTAAGTTTACCTGTATATAAAGCAATAAATAATAGTGAATTAGACAATAATGAGATAAATATTTTTAATATAAATTCTGAAAAAGAAATGCAAGATGCAATTAAATCTGATGGAAATAATATTAATTTGTATAAGATAAATTTAAAAGAGGGTACAAAGGGTATTGGATTTACAAATATAATTTTCTATGATAATCAAAATAAAACATTGCCTGTTGGAATGGATTTGTCTACAAAAATGATTGTTGATACATCTAAATTGCATTTGAATTTATTGAATAAGAGATTATTTAATGTTGTTGATTTTGAAGATAAAGATAATGATTTTTCTGATTTTACTGTTAAGGATGTTAATGTTTTTGAATATGAAATTGTTGATTTAGAGGATATTGAGGGTGAACAGAAAAATATTTAAAGGTTACAATTCACAGCTATTAAAGTTTGAAGTGTCCTGCAACGGGTAAGAGTTATTAATTTAACTTAGTCCTTCCCAATGATACTGTAACAATGCTAACGCATTTAACAGTATTCATTGGTCCCCACGAGGACTTCGTTTAATTAATAACTATTCCCCTGCGCGGACTTTAAGTTTTTTTACTGTGAATTGTAACTTTATATTTTTGAATAGTTACAAAATTTTTTTATATTTACTAGACTTTTTTTTATAAATGTGTTAATATAATAAAGCAAAAGTAATTGAACTATTAAAATATGCCGATGTGGCGGAATTGGTAGACGCACACGACTCAAAATCGTGCGGGAAACCATGTGGGTTCGAGTCCCACCATCGGTACCATTTTGTAAAATAGTGAACAAAATTTAAAAAGAAATATTCAGAAATGAATATTCTTTTTTTTTTGGGAAATATTTAAAATAAGAGTAAAAAAAGGATGGAGAAAAAATGATATACACAATAACATTTAACCCAGCATTAGACTATATAATCAAAACACAAAACTTTGAAATAGGAAAAATAAATCGAAGTGAAAAAGAGCATATTTTAGCAGGAGGAAAAGGAATCAATGTTTCAATTGTACTAAAAGAACTAGGCATTGAAACAACAGCACTTGGTTTCATAGCAGGTTTTGTAGGAGATGAAATTGAAAGAAAAGTAAAAGAATATGGAATTAAAACTGATTTTATAAAAATTGAAAACGATATCTCAAGAATTAATATAAAAATTGCAGAACCAAATAAAGAAACAGCAATAAATAGTAAAGGTCCATTTATTGAAAAAAATTATATCGAATTATTATATAAAAAAATAGAAATGCTAAAAAATGGAGATATATTAGTATTATCTGGTAGTGTGCCTAGAGGAATAGAAACTGATATTTATCAAAATATTTGTAAAAGGTTAGAAAAAAGAGATGTAAAAATAATTGTTGATACAACAGGAGATTTATTATTAAAAACATTGGAATATAAGCCTTTTTTAATAAAACCAAATCAAGATGAATTGGGAGAAATTTTTAATGTTAAAATTTCTAATCAAGAAGAAGCGATTGAATACGCAAAAAAATTACAAGCCAAAGGTGCTAAAAACGTATTAATATCTATGGGAAGTAAAGGAGCAGTACTTATAGATGAAAATAATTGCATATATAAAATGAAAATATCAAATACAGAAAAAACTATTAATACTGTAGGAGCAGGAGATTCAATGGTTGCAGGATTTATAGCAGGATATCAAATGTTTAACAATTATGAAAAAGCACTTCAAATGGGAGTGGCAGCAGGTACAGCTACTGCAAATTCTATATTTTTAGCAACTAAAGAAGAAATTTTAAAATTGTTTAGAGAAGTTATATTTTAGAGGTTAGACATTATTTTATAAAATAAGAAAGGATTGAAAAAAACATGAAAATCACAGATTTATTAAAAAAAGATTCTATTGATTTAAATGTAGAAGCTTCAAATAAAGAAGAAATACTAAAAAAAGCAGTAGAATTGATGAACGAAAATGGAAACATTACAGATAAAGACAAATATCTGGAACTAGTAATGAAAAGAGAAAAAGAAGGTTCAACAGGAATTGGGGAAGAAATTGCAATACCTCATGGAAAGGGTGATAGCATATCAGCTCCAGGGCTTGCTGCAATGGTAATACCGAATGGAGTTGATTTTGAATCTTTAGATGAAAAGCCAGTTAAATTATTATTTTTAATTGCAGCTCCTGACACTAAAGATAATGTTCATTTAGAGGTTTTAAGTCTTTTATCTACTTTGTTGATGGATGAAAAATTTAGAAAAGAATTATTAAATGCAAAATCTAAAGATGAATTTTTAAGAATAATTGACCAAGCTGAAAAAGAAAAAGTAGGAAACCAAGAACAAAAAGTAAATGAGCAAAAAGAAGAAAGTTATGAACTATTGGGGATTACTTCTTGTCCAACAGGAATTGCTCATACTTATATGGCAGCTGAAGGTTTAGAACAAATGGGAAAAGAATTAGGACATTCAATTAAAATAGAAACTCAAGGACAGTCAGGGGCACAAAATGTGCTTACAGACGAAGAAATTAAAGAAGCAAAAGCAATTATTATTGCATCAGATGTTAATGTGGATTTATCAAGATTTGATGGAAAAAGAGTTCTTAGAGCTAGTGTAACAGATGGTATTCGTAAACCAAAAGAACTAATTGAAAAAGCTTTAAAATCAACAAATGAAATACCAATTTATCATAGTAAAGAAAATGATGAAGGAAATAGTAAAAATGATAAGCAAAAAGGTGGTATATATAAGCATCTAATGAATGGTGTTACACATATGTTACCATTTGTAGTAGGTGGAGGTATTTTAATTGCAATAGCTTTCTTGCTAGATGATTACTCAATAGACCCATCAAATTTTGGTATGAACACACCAGTTGCGGCATTCTTTAAAACTATTGGTGGAATGGCTTTTGATTTTATGCTTTTGATTTTGTCTGGTTATATTGCGATGAGTATTGGAGATAGACCCGGATTAGTAGTTGGTTTTGTTGGTGGTGCAATTGCTAAAGCAGGAACAACATTTACATCATTAAGTAATCCAGAAGAAGTATTAGTTAGTTCAGGATTTTTAGGAGCATTACTTGCAGGATTTATAGGTGGATATGTTGTTGTATTTTTAAGAAAATTATTTGGTTTTATGCCAAAAAGTTTGGAAGGTATTAGAACTATTTTGATTTACCCAGTTGCAGGTATATTGTTAATAGGAATTATAATGTTAATAATAAATCCATTTGTAGCAGCAATAAATACAGGATTAAACAATTTCCTTTTCTCTTTAAGTGGTGTAAATAAAATAATATTAGGAGCAATTTTAGCTGGAATGATGTCAGTAGACCTTGGAGGACCGGTAAATAAGGCAGCTTATACTTTTGGAACTGGAATGTTGGCAGAAGGACATTATGAAATTATGGCTGCAGTTATGATTGGTGGAATGGTGGCTCCACTTGCAATAGCTCTTCTTGCAACATTTTTCCCTAAGAAATTACCTAAAAAAGAAAGACAAGCAGGTTTATTAAATTATGTTATGGGATTATCATTTATTTCAGAAGGTGCTATACCTTTTGCCTCAGCTGACCCTATTCGTGTGTTACCAGCTTGTGTGGTTGGTTCTGCAGTATCTGGTGCTTTGTCTATGGCTTTTAATTGTAGTTTGATGGCTCCTCATGGTGGTATTTTTGTGTTGCCTTTGATTGGTAATTGGTTTTGGTATGTTGTGGCTTTGGTTGTTGGTTCTTTTGTTGCTATGGGGGTTATGGCTGCATTGAAGAAAAAAGTGTGGGAAGGAAAATAGAAATTATGGTTAAGGAAACTTTTGTTATAGAAAATGAAACTGGTCTTCATGCTAGGCCTGCTACGGAAATTGCAAAAATTGCGATGAAGTATCCATGTAATGTTAGTCTTATTGTGAATGGAAAGACAATTAATGCTAAGTCTCCTCTTATGATTATGTCTGCTGGGATAAAGTCAAAAACAGAATTAGAGATTTTATGTGATGGTGAAAACGAAGAAAAAGCCTTAGAGGAATTGAGAATTGCTTTTAAGAATCAGTTAGGTGAATAAAAATTAATTGTACTTTTATAAGAGAAAGAGGGAAATTGTATGCTAAAAGGAAAGGGTGTTTCTGAAGGTATTGGATTAGGCAAAGCTATTATATTAAAAAATGAAGAGATAAAGCCTGAAAAAATTCAAATTGAAGATGTGGAATTGGAAAAAGAAAATTTCTATCATGCTGTTAATGAAGTGGAAACAGAAATTAAAGACTTAGTAAATAAATTATCTGGTACAGAAAAGGATATAATGCAAGCATATTTGATGATATTGCAAGACCCAACATTAGTCCAAGAAACAGTTGAGATAATTGAAAAGCAGAAGTGCAATGCAGCATATGCAACAGAAGTGGGGTTTAACAAAATAATCCAAATGTTTGAGGAAATGGATGACCCTTATATGGCTGCAAGAAGTGCAGATATAGCAGATATGAAGAAAAAGGTGTTGCATAAAATTCTTAATAAAGAAGAAATTAATTTGTCACAATTACCAGCTGATACTATTCTTGTTACAAATGAGTTAACAACATCAGATACTGCAAAATTAAATTTAAAAAATATAGTAGGAATTATTACTGAAGTGGGTGGAATAAATTCTCATATGGCTATTATGGCAAGAACACATGAAATTCCAGCAGTTATTGGAATAAAACAAATAATGAAACAAATAAATGAAAATGACTCTATTGCTATAAATGGAGGAACTGGAGAGGTTTTTGTAAATCCATCTAAAGAGGAATGGACGGAATTTGAGAAAATAAAAGATAATTCAAAAAAAGAAAAAGAAAAATTGGAAACATATAAAAGCGAAATATCATCTACAAAAGATGGGCATCGAGTTGAACTTTTAGCAAATATTGGTGGACCACAAGATATAGATATTGTGATTAATAATACGGCAGAGGGTGTTGGATTATTAAGAAGTGAATTTCTCTATATGAATTCTGAAGATTTTCCAACAGAAAATGAACAATTTGAAGCATATAAAAAAGTGGCAGAAAAACTTCAAAATAAAAGAATAGTTATCAGAACTTTGGATATTGGTGGAGATAAAAATTTAAAGTATATGAAGTTACCAAAAGAGGATAATCCTTTTTTGGGTTATAGAGCAATTAGAATTTTTTTGGATAATGTAAGTTTATTTAAGGTTCAATTAAGAGCGATTTTAAGAGCAAGTAATTATGGGAATCTAGCAATTATGCTGCCAATGATTTCTTCCATAGAAGAGTTACGAGAGTCTAAAAAAATTATTCAAGAAGTAAAAGAAGAATTAAAAGAAAAACAGATTCCATTTAATGAAGATATAGAAATTGGAATTATGATCGAAATACCATCAGTGGCTTTAATGGCTGAAGAATTGGCAAAAGAATGTGATTTTTTTAGCATTGGAACAAATGATTTAATTCAATATACAATTGCAGTTGAGAGAGGTAATGAGAAGGTTGCAAATTTATATACACATTTTCATCCTGCTGTAATACGATTAATAAAATCAGCTATTGATGGTGCTCATAAAAACAATATTTTATGTGGGATGTGTGGAGAAGCGGCTGGAGATACTTCGTTTATTCCATTGTTAATAGGTTTAGGGTTGGATGAATTTTCTATGAATGCAAATAAGGTTTTACAGGCAAGAAAGTTAATAAGAGATTTGAATTTTCAAGACTGTAAAAAGTTGGCAGATGAGGTTTTGAAATTAAATTCTATTGAAGAAATAAAAAGAAGACTTAATTGTTGAGTAAAGAAGCTCTGCTTATTGGCGGGGCTTTTTCCTATAATAGAAACACTTTGCACAGAAAATTTTAATCATGCCCCTTTTGTTCTTATAGTCATTATCTTAAATAAAAAACATATATTGTAATAAGAAATTTAAGGTGGTGATTTTGTGCAAAACACATACACAGTAGCATTAGCAGGAAATCCAAATGTAGGAAAATCAACAATATTTAACAGCTTAACAGGAATGCACCAGCACACAGGAAACTGGACAGGAAAAACGGTTGCGAATGCAACAGGAGAAGCGGTTATAAAGGATAATAAATTTACATTTGTAGACATACCAGGTACATATTCTATAATGTCAAATTCAGAGGAAGAAGAAATCGCAAGAGATTACATATGTTTTGGAAACCCAGATGTGACAGTAATTGTAGTAGATAGTACATGTTTAGAAAGAAATTTAAATTTAGTTTTTCAAATAATGGAAATAACAGATAATATAATAGTTTGCGTGAATTTGTTAGATGAAGCAAAAAAGAAAAAAATAAAAGTTAATTTAAAAAAATTAGAAGAATTGTTAGGAGTTCCAGTTGTGGGAACAACTGCTAGAGATAAACGTACATTAGAAAAACTGAAAGATACAATATATAAAGTATGTACTGGTGAAATCGTACCTTGCCCAAAAGAAGTAGAATACAGTTCAAAAATTGAAGAAAATATTAATTTGTTAGAAGAAAAATTATCAGAAGTTTATGAACAGAATATTGAAACAGAATATAGGTCAGCTACCACAATAATTGAAAGTGAAAAGATTTCTAAAAAATTATATAAATGGATTTCTCTTAAATTAATTGATGGAGAAGAAAAAATTTTAAATTCAATAAAAAATCATTTGAATATCAATTTAGAAAATCAAGATATTCAAAGTTGCCTGTCAGATGTAAAACATCAATTAGAAAAAGAAAATATTACATCAAATAATTTTAAAGATAAAGTAGTAGCTGATATTATGAGAAAAGCAGAAGATGTTTCAAAAGAAGTATGTACATTTGAAAATAAAGATTATAGTGCAAGAGATAGAGAAATAGATAAAATTTTAACATCAAAAAAATTTGGAATCCCAATAATGATTTTATTTTTAGGCATTATATTTTGGCTTACAATAGTTGGAGCAAATTATCCATCTCAAGTTTTATTTAGTCTGTTTAATTGGATACAAGACAAATTAGTTATTTTTGCAGAATATGTGCATTCTCCACAATGGCTTTCAAATATGCTTATAAATGGAGTGTATCAAACATTAACATGGATTATATCGGTAATGCTTCCACCAATGGCAATATTTTTTCCGCTTTTTACAATATTAGAAGATTTAGGGTATCTTCCTAGAATTGCATTTAATATGGATGGATTTTTTAAAAAAGCTTGTTGTAGTGGTAAACAGATGATTACAATGTGCATGGGATTTGGTTGTAATGCTTGCGGTGTAACAGGATGTAGAATTATAGACTCACCAAGGGAAAGATTAATTGCAATATTAACAAATAATTTAGTACCGTGCAATGGAAGATTTCCATTTTTAATATCAATAGCAACAATATTTATAGCAGGTGCATATGCAGGTGGAAACGGATTTTCATCATCAATATTATCAACAGTAGCAGTTATGGTGGTTATAATATTTGGAATATTTTTAACATTGATAATATCAAAAATACTATCAAATACAATTTTAAAAGGAATGCCATCATCAATGGTTTTAGAATTGCCACCATACAGAAAACCTCAATTTGGAAAAATATTAGTGCGTTCTATATTTGATAGAACACTATTTGTATTAGGAAGAGCAATTTCAGTTGCAGCACCTGCAGGTCTAGTGATTTGGATATTAGCTAATGTAGGAATTAATGGTGAAAGCTTACTTTCAATAATTGCAAATTTCTTAAATCCATTTGCACAATTAATGGGATTAGATGGATATATATTAACTGGATTTATATTAGGAATACCAGCGAATGAAATAGTATTACCAATTATATTAATGTGCTACTTACAAGGTTCGTCATTAGTAAATATTGATGACACATTTAAAATAGGAATGATATTAAAGCAAAATGGTTGGAATATTTTAACTGCAATTAAGGATAGCCTTATCATTCAAGCTGTCATTTATGACGCAGAAGAAAAAGCTTTCTAT
>CAKPQY010000005.1 GCA_934179885.1 uncultured Clostridia bacterium | reverse complement strand
GGAATGACAAAAATTGCTATTATAGAATCAAGTGTAGGAATAGCAACATTGGTAGTGTTTATAGCAATTTACTTAGGTATAATATTTTTAATTGCAAGTTCAGCTATTTTAGCACTAAAACAATTAACAGAAAGTTCGGATAATAGGCAAAGATATATTATTTTAAGAAAAATAGGCTGTGATGAAAAAATGATAAATCAAGCACTATTTAGACAAATAGGAATATTTTTCATATTACCACTTATTTTAGCAATTATACATTCTATATTTGGAATACAATTTGCACTTTCAATGATGTCAGGTTTAGCAAGTACGGAACAATTATTACCATCAGTAGTTGCAACAGTATTAATCATTGGAGTAATTTATGGAATGTACTTCTTGGCTACATATTGGGGTAGTAAAAATATTATAAAAGAAGAACAGTAAAAAAGATGATAAAGTCACTTACTTGTCATTTTAATATAGTATAATTAACATTAGATATAGTAATAGATGTAGTATGAATCGAAAGAAAGAGGTGGTAATGATGAAAATATTAAAAAGAATAATTTTTATAGTAGTATTAATTTCGATGAGTATAGCACTACTATTTGTAGGTAATGGATATGATATGTATAAACAAGCAATTGAACAAATAAGTGTAGAAGATAAAATTGCAGAAATTAAAGACAAAGAAAATTATACAAACTTTTCAGAATTACCACAAATGTATAAAAATGCAGTAATAGCTGTTGAGGATCACAGATTCTATAAGCATAATGGAATTGATATAATAGCAATAGGGAGATCAGCTTTTAATGATATAAAAGCAATGAGTTTTGTTGAAGGAGGAAGTACAATAACTCAACAACTAGCCAAAAACATCTATTTTACGCAAGAAAAGAAAATAGAGAGAAAAATTGCTGAAGTATTTATGGCATTTGAAATAGAAAAGAATTGTGATAAAGATGAGATATTAGAGTTATATTTGAATACAAGTTATTTTGGAGATGGCTATTATACACCAAAAGAAGCATGTAGAGGATATTTCAATAAAGAGTTAAATGAAATGACTGACTACGAATGTATTTTATTAGCAGGTATTCCAAATGCTCCATCTGTATATGCACCAACAAAAAATCCAGACCTAGCAAAGCAAAGGCAAAGACAAGTCATAGATAAAATGGTTAAGTATAAGTGTTTGACACAAGATGAAGCAAATGAAATATTATTGCAGAACAATAATTAAAGTTGTTATTAGTTGATAAATATACTAATAAATATTATAATTACAAAAGTTAAGTAACTGAAGTAGAAAAATTTCTTTCAAAAGATTAAAAATCCCTATGCAATTAAAGTCGGCAATGTAATAGTAGAAATGGAGTTTTCAGATGATTCCAATATTTCTCCAATGATTAGATAGATATTACAAAATCAGATGTAGTTCAAAATAAAGGGAAAATGATATATGTTTATGAAGATAAGAAAATAAAAGTTAAGTTTAAATATGAAGATGAATACAATTATTTAATTCAATTTATAAAAAGTAGAAAGGGAGATATACTTTAAAGAGAATTTATCTCTCTTTTTTCTCCAATTTTATAGAAAAAAATTAAATATTATGATATACTTTAAAAAGTTTTTAAGGAGGTTATATTTAATAACCACAAAAACATAAAAGCCTTATGTATCAATACTTATGTAAGATATTATAAATATTGAAAAATAAGCGAAAATGAAGATGAAAATACTCGAAAGTCCTGTTATTATAGCTATTTTGATGAAGAGTGCCAGGGTACGCAAATCAAAATGGTTAAAAACAAAGACTTGAGAGGAAGATAGATATTCTAAACAAATTGAAAAGGATAAAAAGAAACAAATATGAAAAAAATAAATAAAAAAGATATAATAACATTTATATGTATTTTTGTAATAACATGTTTAATTTTTATGCCAATTTTAATCGGACATTATTCAACAGATACATATCGACTAGTAGAAATGGGATATAAAAAATACAGCATAGAATATTCTTTAAATGATGGAAGAATATTCATGAGTTTAATAGGATTATTAGCAGATAAAATTAATATAAACATTGATGCATATGTAATAATACTAACAACGTTATCAATTATGGTATCATGTATTTGTGTAATGAAAATACAAAAAATTATTACTAAAAATAATCCTAGAGGAAACATATTAATAACAACTTTAATTTCGTATATTATAGTAATGAATTTTATGTATTTAGAAAATTTATATTTCACAGAATGTATAGTAATGGCAATAAGTATAATGCTATTTATAACAGCAGCAAATGATTTAAATAATGATGAAAATATACTAAAAATTTTTATACTTGTATTATTAGGCACATTTTGTTATCAAGGAACAATCAATATATTTATAACATTTTATTTTGTATTAGCACTTATAAAATATAAAAAAATAAATAAAAAAATTGTAAAAAATATTGTTATTATTGCTTTTATATGCTTACTAAGTGTTGCAATTAATATGCTTCAAATAAACATATGTGGAAAAATATTTGGTATGACTCAAGACAGGACGGGAAATATAAATAATATTTTTAATAATATGATTTATATAATAGCAAATATATACAAAATTATAATCAATACTAGTGATCTATTCCCTAGATATGTATTATTAGGAATTTATACAATAACATTAATAATTACTATTGCTTATGATGCAATTAAAGTAAAACAATATGATAATAGTTTTAACATTATTTTAATAGCTTTAGTTGCAATAATTAGTTCAGTAGCAATAAATGTGGTATCACTATCTAGTTTTGCATTAGGTAGAATGGTATTTTCAGTAGGAGCATTAATGGGACTAGTATTCATGTATTTATATTGTGCAACTAATATATTTGAAGAAAAAAATCACTTTAAACTACTTATAAATATAGCTTTAGGTTTTTATGTAATATGCTTATTAAGTAACGAAACCAATATATTATATCAACATAAAAAGGCAAATGAATTAGATAAAAAAGAATGCAAAACAGTAGGAGAATATATAGAACAATATGAAAAAGAAAACAATATAGAAGTAAAAAAAATAGCGTATGTCTATGATAAAAACATTACATGGTGTTATAATGAATTATCACATAAATCATTATTTACACATAGAGCATTAATGATATGGTGGTGTAATGTAGATGCTATAAATTATTATACAAACAGAAATCTAGAAGAGGTTCAAATGCCAAGAAAAATTTACGACGAATATTTTAAAAACAAAGATTGGAATGAATTAAATAAGGAACAATTTGTATTTATAGATGATACATTATATTATTGTATTTATTAAAAATAAGATATTGGTAAAATAAGAACAGTAAGAGGAGAAGTTTTAAATGAAAAAGAAAGATATAATTACATTTTTGATTATATTTATTGCAACTTGCATAATATTCACTCCATTTATAACAGGTCACTATTCAACAGATACATACAATATATTAAATAGAGGAATAGAGACATATGCAATCACCTATAATTTGAATGATGGAAGAATAATAAACTGTATTTTACTTTTATTATTCAACTTATTAGGAATAAAAGTGGAAACCATAGTCATTATACTAACTGTTTTAGCAATATTTATATCATGTATAACAATTATGATTATTAAAAATATAGTAATAAGCAAAAAAACACCCCCAAATATATGGCAAGAAACTTTAATAACATTAATAATACATACTATAATTTTTAATTTTGCTTATCTAGAAAACATGCAATATGTAGAATGCATGGTAATGTCATTAAGTATATTATTTTATACTTTAGCAGCTAAAAAAATAGTATTTGACAAAAAATATATTATTTCAGCTATATTATCAATTATCGCTACATTATGCTATCAAGGAACTATAGGATGGTTTATTACAGCCACATTATTGTTTTCACTTATCAACGAAAATAAGATTAATAAAAAATTAATTTTAAATATTGCAATAGCAGGAATTCTATGTATATTATCAGTAGGAGTAGATTTATTACAAGTAAAAATTACTGGAAAAATATTTGGAATGACACAAAATAGAATGGGAAGTTTAAAAAATATTTTTGATAACATAGATATGATATGGTATTATATAAACCATAATATAATAAATACATTTTATTTATTTCCTAAATATTTATTTTTAATTTTTGTTAGTATAATATTATTAATAAACACAAGTTTTAAAAATAATACAAATGATTCAATAATAAATTTAGTAATATTAGTAGTTGTAGCAATTATTATAAATTATGTAACAAATTTATTTACTTTATCAGCTATAGGTACTGCTAGAATGTGCTTCTCTTTAGGTGCAACAATAGGATTAATGCTTATATATTTATACTGCAACACAGAAATATTTAAATCAAAAACAATTATAAAAAAAATATTAGTATTAGTTGTAATATTATATTTTTGTATTACAGATGTTAATTATGTAAAAATTATGTTAGACCATAAAAAAGTAAATGAAATTAGTAAACAAGAATCATTACAAATAGGAGAATATCTTGACGAATACGAGAAAGAAAACAATATAGAGCTAAAAAATATAGTGGTTGTTTATGATTCAAACCCACAAGGATTTTATAAAACAAAAATCAAAAACAACACTTCTTTATGTTATAGGCCATTATATACAGAGTGGTCTCATATAGGAACAATTAATTATTATAATAATAGAAATTTAAAACTTATAGAAAATGTAAAAGATGAATATACAGAGTATTTACATAGTCAAAATTGGGATACACTAAATAAAGAACAATTTATATTTATTGACGATACAGTATATTATTGTGTATATTAAATTCATATTATTGGAAAGTTCTCCAAACTTCCTATAATATAAATACTTTTTAGTAATATATGGAGGAAAAAATGAAAGAAATACAAGAGCAATATAAAAAAGCATTTATTGAACTAATAAAAAATAAAATGTTTGTAGTAATAGTTTTATTAGTAACAATATTAAGTTTTGGTTTTACAATAACAAATTATTCAATAGGAGTAGATGATACATGTTTTGACAGATATTATATAGGAAAAGAAATGCTTTCAATAGGAAGATGGGGAAGCTATATTGTATATAATATTTTAGGATTGACTGAGTTTACACCATTTTGGACAGATTTTATAGCAACAAGTATAGTAATGAGCATAGCAGTTTTATGCTGTGTATTCTTTAAGAAAAATTTAAAAGAAAAAATACCTGATGCGGCATATATTATATTTGCAAGTATTTTTATATCTTTTCCAATAATTAATGAAATATTTATTTATCAAAATTGCAATATAGCAGTAATGTTAGGAAATCTATTAGCATCTCTAGGAATAATGCTACTATATGAAAATTATAAAAATATAAATAAGAAAAGTATATATATAATTTGTATAGCGATTTTAACATTAGGGTTATCTATGTATGAAGCATGTGCACAAATAATGTTAGTATCAATATGCATTACAGCATTTTTACTAATAAATGAACAAAACAAAAAAGACGTTAAAAATATTATTAAATATTTAAGCATATCAATATTAATACTTTTTGTCGCTGTATTACTAAATTCTATAATAGTAAAAATAATATATGCACTAGGAGTACAAATGTCTGATGCTGCAGAAAAAGAATTGAATTGGGGAAAATATGGATTAGTAGATAGTATTTTATTTATATTATATAATATAGGTTCTGTAACTATCAAAAATATGGGATATTTACCAGCATCAATTTTTTGTATTGCAACTATAATAGGATTTGTATTAGTAATAATAAGAGCATATAAAAAAGAAGATATTACAAGTTTATTGATTTATATTTTTATGGTATTATCAAATTTTGCAATAAGTATTTTACAGTTAAAAGAAGTTTTGTATAGAACGTGTATATCTTGGGGATTATTTGTTGCTGTTATATTTTTTGTGTTTTATATTAAAATGTCAAAATATAAAGTTACAAAAATATTGTCAATAATATTTATTACAATATTAGTTTTACAACAATCACGAACATTAAGCCAATTATTTTATAATGATTATTTAAGATATCAAAGAGATTTAGAAATTGCATTTGATTTGATAGATGATTTAGAAACAGTTTATGATATATCTAAACCGCTAGTAATAATGGGAACGCCAAAAAAAGGAATGGGAAAATATGGAGCACAAGTAAATAGTTTATCAGTACTTTGGTGGGGAAAAAAGGCATTTAATGATAATGGAGCAGAATTTATAAAATTTTTAAATTCATTAGGATATGATTTTAAAAGACCAAATGATGAACAATACGAAAAAGGAAAAGTAGAAGCTGAGACAATGAGTGAATATCCAAAAGATGGTTCAATTGTAGAGTTAGAAGACTGCATTGTAATAAATTTTTAAGAGAAATCGTAATAAATATTAGGAGGAAAAAGTTTTGAAAAAACTAGTATTAATTGATGGAAATAGTATAATGAACAGAGCCTTTTATGGAATTATGGGAAGTAAAGCTCTAACAACCAAAGACGGGAAATACACAAATGCAATATATGGCTTTTTAGCAATATTATTCAAACTATTAGAAGACGAAAAACCAGAATATATAGCAGTATCATTTGATTTAAAAGCACCAACAGAAAGACATAAATTATATGAAGGATATAAAGCAAATAGACATGGTATGCCAAATGAACTAGCAGAGCAAATGCCAATAATAAAAGATGTTTTAAGAGCAATGAATATAGATATAGTTGAAAAAGAAGGCTATGAAGGTGATGACATAATAGGCACACTTGCAAGATATGGAGAAAAAAATGGATTAGAAGTAATAATCCTTTCAGGAGATAGAGATACATTCCAATTAGCAACAGATAATGTAAAAATACACATACCAAGAACTAAAGCTGGAAAAACAGAAACAGAAATTTTTGATAGAAACAAAGTCAAAGAAGTTTATGGCATAGAACCAAAACAATTAATTGAAGTAAAAGGCTTACAAGGAGATACATCAGATAATATTCCAGGAGTTCCAGGAATAGGAGAAAAGACAGCCCTTTCATTAGTTCAAAAATATGAAACTATTGATAATCTATATAAAAAATTAGAAGCTGGAGAAGCGGATTTAAAAGGAAAACAAAAAGAAAAAATAGAAGAAAATAAAGAATTGGCTTATCTTTCAAGAACATTAGGAGAAATAAATACAAATGTACCAATTGAAGATACATTGGAAGAATTGAAAACAGAAGAATGGGACAAGCCAAAAGTTTTAGAAATCTTTAAAGAATTGAATTTTAAAAGATATATAGAGAGATTTAATTTAACAGAAGAAACTGGAGAACGGAAGTCAGAGGTTGGATGTTGGTGAAGTAGAAAAGTTATATGATGTTAAGGTTAAGTCAGTTGATGAAGTTAAAAGTATCTTGATAGAACAAAAAGAAATGATTTTTTATATGAGTACTGAAAAAGATGAAAATCAAGAAAAAATAATAAAAGAAAAAATAACAGGAATAGGAATTTTTAACTCAAAATCAAATGAAGCATATTATATAAATTTAAAAAATAATGATGAAATTCAAGGATTTAAAGAAATTTTCGAAGATAAAGAAATATCAAAAATAGGAATAGATTTAGGTAGAATTTATATATTATTAAAACAAGAAGGAATAAATTTAAAAGGAATAAAATTTGACTGTAGCATAGCCGCATATATTTTAAATCCAACAAATAATAAATTAAAAATAGAAGACTTAGTAGAACAATTTTTAGAAATAGATGTTAATGAAGTTCTAGGAAAAAATTCAAGTCAAAAACAAGAACAAATCAATTTATTTGACCAATTAAGTAATCAAGAACAAGAAGAAAATAAATCAAATGAGCAAAAAACAACATACTATTCATATTTAATTTATAAATTGAAAGAAGTAACAACAAAACAATTAGAAGAAATAAATGCTCTAGGATTATTCAATAATATAGACATGCCAACAGTAGAAGTTTTAGCAGATATGCAATGGAACGGAATGTATGCAGATGAAGAAGAACTAAATAAATTCGGAAATCAACTAAAAGAACAATTAGAAATAAAAACAAAAATGATATATGAAATGGCAGGAGAAGAATTTAATATAAATTCAACAAAACAACTAGGAGAAATTTTATTTGAAAAAATGAAATTACCTGTTGTAAAGAAAACAAAAAGTGGATATTCAACAGATGTAGATGTACTAGAAAAACTAAAATCAGAAGACCCAATAATATCAGAAATATTAGATTATAGACAATTAATGAAATTAAACTCAACATATGTAGAAGGACTAAAACCATATATCAACCCAAAAACAAAAAGAATACACTCATTCTTCCATCAAACAATAACAGCAACAGGAAGAATAAGCTCAACAGAACCAAATTTGCAAAACATACCAACAAGATTTGAACTAGGAAAACAAGTAAGAAAGATATTCAAACCAGAAGAGGGAAAAGTATATATAGATGCAGACTATTCACAGATAGAATTAAGAGTATTAGCAGACATGTCAGAAGATAAACACATGGTTCAAGCATTCAAAGAAGGCCAAGATATCCATAAACAAGCAGCATCAAAAGTATTCAAAACACCAATAGAAGAAGTAACAAAAGAACAAAGAAGTAATGCAAAAGCAGTAAACTTCGGAATAGTATATGGAATAAGCGACTTTGGACTTGGAGAACAATTAGGAATATCAAGAAAACAAGCAAAAAAATATATAGATGAATATCTAACAGAATATGAAGGAATAAAGAACTTCATGGAAAACATGACAGAAAAAGCTAAAGAAACAGGATATGTAGAAACACTATTCAATAGAAGAAGATATATACCAGAATTGAAATCAAATAATTACATGGTAAGACAATTCGGAGCAAGAGCAGCAATGAACACACCAATACAAGGAACAGCAGCAGACATTATGAAAATAGCAATGATAAATGTTCATAAAGAATTATTAGAAAGAAACTTAAAATCAAAAATAGTATTACAAGTACATGATGAAATGATGATAGAAGCGCCAATGGAAGAAGCAGAAGAGGTAAAAGAAATAGTAAAAGCACAAATGGAAAGTGCGATAACATTAAAAGTGCCATTAATAGCAGAAGTATCAGAAGCAGACAACTGGTATGAATGCAAGTGACCCATTGGGGACGGTTCTCTTTGGGACATTTAATTGTCATTCAAAATTAAGATAGCCGTTCGAATGAAATGAGTTACGGATATCTTATGCAGAATTTATGAAATAAATTCTGTAAACATTAGAAAAAATTAGATGACAATGAGCGCAACGAAGTGAAGCGAAAGGAGTAGATTTAAATAGTTATTATAGATAAAAAGAAAATAATAATTGCAACAATAATAGTTATTTTATTAATAATAGCTATTATAAATATTCCGGCAAAAATACAAAAGATAATATATAAAAAAGAATACTCAGAATATGTAGAAAAATATTCTAAAGAATATAATGTAGATAAAAATTTAGTTTATGCAGTAATAAAAGCAGAAAGCAATTTTAAACCAAATGCAAAATCAAGTAAAGATGCAATTGGACTAATGCAGTTAGTTGAAAGTACAGCAAAAGAAGTTTGCAAAAAAGTTGATATTAAATTGACTGATGATGAGCTAAAAGAAAAATTGCTAGAACCAGAAATTAATATAAATTTAGGAACAAAATATTTATCTATGTTATTAGAAAAATATCAAAATATAGAGATAGCAGTAACAGCATATAATGCTGGAATTGGGACTGTTGATAATTGGATTGAAAAAGGTATAATAAAAACAGATGGTTCTGATATAGAAAATGTACCTTATAAAGAGACAAATAATTATGTAAGAAAAATTTTGAGAGATTATAAAATTTATAGTAATTTATAGTTCAAAAATACTAGACAAATGACAAAAAATGCAATAAAATAGTAAGGAAAGGAAGAAAAATTATGATATTAGAACAATTGATTTTTACAATACTTGCATTTGGATTATTTGTCTATATATTTTTTAAAATGATACAAAAAAATGACACTAATTATATAGGAATACTAGTAATACAAGCAATAGGAATAGCTTTGAATTTTATATCAGTATCAATAAAAAAGGAATTAGGACCATTATTTATTATACTAAAATATATATTTGGAATTATAATACCAATTGCTGTTATAGCAATAGAAAAAAGAGAAATTCCATTAATTCAAGTTTTAAATGTTACTAAAGCAAAAATCTATTTAAAAATAGGAAACAACAAAAAAGCAAAAGAACAATTAATAAATTTAGTAACAAAATATCCTGAAAATTATATAGGACATAAGATGCTGGCTGAAATATATGAATTAGAAGGCGGAATGAGAAAAGCAATAGATGAATATGTACAAGCAATAGATGCAAATAAAAAAGATTATGATTCATATTACAAAATTGCGGAGTTATTAAATAATTTAGATAAATCTGATGAAGCGTCAGAGATGCTATTTAATTTATTAAGCAAAAAGCCAGATTATTATAAAGCAACTGAATTATTAGGTGATATATTATTGACAAATGAAATGTATAAAGAAGCTGTAAATGTATATCAAGATGCACTTAAATATAATCCATTAAGTTTTGAATTAAATTATAATCTTGGAATAGCATATACAATGCTTAATGACTTTCAAAATGCAAAAATATGTTATGAAAGAGCAGCAGAAATAAATTCACTTTCATATAATTCAAAATATTCATTAGCAGAAATAGCATTAATTTATAAAGAGCTAGAAGAAGCTGAAAAATATTTTATGGAAGCCTTAGAAGAAAATGAATTAGCTGCTGATAGCTATTATGAACTTTCAAAAATTTCAATGATTAAAGGGGATAAAGAAAAGGCTATACAATTTGCAAATATTGCAATAGATATAGATGCAACAAAGGTTGTTCCAAAAATAAAAAAAGACCCAATTTTTATATCTATTATGGCTAAAATATCCATACCATTTAATATAAACAGACCAGAAGATGAAGAAGAACTAGAAGAAAAAACTAAATTTGAAGAAAAAGAAATAATAGCTAAAAAACATTTAGAAGATATGTTTGAAATAACTAGAAATTTAAGTTATGATGATATAAAAATGTTGAAAAATGAATCATCAGGAAAAAGTAAAAAAAATATAGAACAAAATCAAATTGAAAATCAAAAGGAAATAGAGTAATAATTATTCATAAAATCTCAAAAAATAAGTATAATAAAAATAGAACTATATTTATAGAAAGAGGGATTTTATGAATACAAATTTTGCAATTATTGGTGGAGATTTAAGAATAGTAAAGTTAGCAAAAATGCTAGCAGATGATGGAAACAAAGTATATACGTATGGATTAGAAAAAGCTGAAGAATTAAAAGAAAATGATAATATTATAATGGCTGAAAAGTTGACAGATACTGTAAAAAATACAGAAATTATTATAGGACCAATTCCATTTTCTAGTAATGGAAAAGATATAAGTTCACCATTTAGTAATAAACAAATATCAATAAGAGAAATGATGCATATAATAAATGCAAAAATCTTAATTGCAGGAAGTATATCACCAGAAGTTTACGATTTGGCAAATGATGAATATATAGAAATAATAGATATAATGAAAAGGGAAGAACTAGCAGTTCTAAACACAATATCAACAGCAGAAGGAACAATAGAAATAATAATAGCAAATACTAATAAAATAATACATGGAAGCAAAGTGTTAATATTAGGATTTGGAAGAATTGGCAAAGTACTTGCTAGAAAATTGGCTGGGCTTTCAGCAAAAGTAACATGTGCTGCAAGAAAAGATGAAGATTTAGCTTGGATTAGGGCATATGGACATATTGGAACTAATATTAATACAATAGGAGAAAATTTATCTGAATTTGATGTAATAATTAATACCGTTCCACATTTAATACTAACAGAAGAACGTATTAAATATGTAAAAGATGACTGTTTATTAGTTGATTTAGCGTCAAATCCAGGTGGAATAGATAAAAGGGCAGCAAAGGATAAAAATCTTAAATTAATATGGGCATTAGCTTTACCAGGAAAAGTTGCACCAGTTACAACAGCAGAGTTTATAAAAGATACAATTTATAATATTTTAAAGGAAATTTATAAGAAGTAGAGGTTAGAGGTTGAAAGTTAGATATCTATTTCACCAACATCCACTTCACTAATATCTAATTTCAAAATTAAAAAAAGGAGAAAAGAAAAATGAATGAAGTTTTACAAGCACTAATTTTAGGAATAGTACAAGGATTAACAGAATTATTACCAATATCAAGTTCAGCACATTTAAATGTGTTTCCATGGATTTTTAAATGGGAAATGCTATCAGAAGGTATGGATGTAGCATTACATATAGGAACATTACTTGCTTTAGTTATCTTTTTCTTTAATGATTGGGTAAAATTAGTAAAAGCAGGGTATAAACAAGTAGTAAAAAAAGAAAATACAACAGATGGAAGGATGTTTTGGTATTTAGTTGCAGCAACAATTCCAGCAGGAATTTTAAGTTTAGTATTAGATAAAATCAGTGAGCATATAATTGGAGATGATTTAAATAGTTTTAGCGTTGAAGAAAAAATAGTAGAAATGTTTTTAATAGCATTTGCTTTAATTGTTATGGGTATAATTTTATACATAGTAGATAAAAAAGCAAAATCAAAAGTTGAATATAAAGATATTACATTAAAACAGTCTCTTTTAATTTCTATGTCACAAGCAATAGCAGCAGCTTTTCCAGGAGTATCAAGATCTGGAATTACAATGACAGTAGGTAGAGGAATGGGACTAAAAAGAGAATCAGTTGCCAAATATTCTTTCTTATTATCAACACCAATAGTTGCAGCAGCAGCACTATATGAACTTAAACATTTTGCCTTCAATCTTCCATTTGTAATTGGCGTTTTGGCAAGCTTTATAGTTGGTGTAATAGTTATCAAGTTCTTACTTGAATATTTGAAAAAGGGTAGCTTTAAAGGATTTGCAATATATAGAGTTATTTTAGGATTATTCATTATTGCGTTGTGTATAGTAAGATTATAAAATAGTTATAATAAAAAAGAACTTAAATTATAAAATTTAGGTTCTTTTTTATACTCTTAATTACATATTATTTAATCTCATTTTTTATTATGAAATATCTTATACCAATTATTATAGCTATTGCTAATATTATTACAAAACCTCCAAAGAAAATTTGGTTACCAGCCTTTGGTATTTCTGTAGGTAAATTTTCTGTAAGTTTCAACTTTGGTGTAATATCAGAAGATTTTGTATTTGTTTCATTTGAAGAATCTGTGTAAGATATATCAAGCTTTGTGTTAGTATTTAAAACTTTATTAATAATTCCACTATCATAATTAGTATTTAACTTTAATTTGTATTGAACAACAGCTGTTTCACCAGATTTTAGTTCTGGAATAGTCCAAGTAATTGAATTATTTGATGTATCAATTGAAGAAGAAATTTTTCCTATATTAGCTTCTTTTACATAAGAAAAACTAAAATTATCAACTATTTCTTTAGGAAAAACATCTGTTACTTTAATATCAGTAAATGATTGAGCTACAGGTACTAAATCATTATAAATATTCTTTTTTATAGTATCTTCAATTTTTTCATCAGTAATATAATAGAATTTTCCAATAGTAGGGTTTGTTTCAGTTCCAAATATTTCACTTATAATTTCGTTATAAGTTTTAGTAGATGGTATAGCAGTAACCTCTCCATCTGAAATACCAGTAAGCATTACAAAAACATTGTTAGTAATACTTGATAAAGATTTTAAAGTTGTTTTTGTTTTAGATATTACATCATCTGAATAATAATTTTTGTCATAATCTACTGCAACATTTGGAACGCCATCTGATAAAATAATTATATATTTATGAGAATTATCAGTTTTATCTGTAAAATATTTTTTTGCTAATTGAATACCAGAATCTAAATTTGTTCTAGGTCCGTTATATTCAATATTTGAAACAGCAGAAATTAAATTTTCTGAATTATTAGATAAATCAGATACTAGATTAGCATCTGCTATTGTTCCTTCTTTTGATACATCAGTATTAGTTGAAAAGCTTACAATACCAATTTTTAATTTAGTATTATCTTCTAAAAAATTTGTAATTAAAGTTTTAGCAGAATTTATAACTAAATCTTCTCTTGTTTTGCTTTCAGTAACTTTTTCAGTCATACTTTTTGAGTTATCAATTACTAGCATTATTTCTCCAGTTGGTTTTAATCTTTCTTCATTATTTGAAACTTTTAATTGAATAGTAACTTCTTTATTAGCTAAATCTTTTGCAACAAGCTTTTTTTCTACTGAAGAAGCTGTACCAAAATTTATAGTACATACAGGCTCTTCTACTACTGACATTGTTACATCATTATATGATGCACTTGAAATTGTTGTAATAAATGTAATCAATAAAGATACAATTAATAAAATTTTTAAATAAATTTTTTTCATTTGCACATCTCTCCTTTAAAAATATTTGTATATTTATTTTAATATAAAAATGCATAAAAAACAATGATTTTGTAGAAAATTTTAAAAAAATATGATATCATATTGTAACAAAAAGCAGGGAGGCAGAAATGTTAGAAAAAATAAATTCACCAGAAGATTTAAAAAAATTAAATATAGAAGAAAAGAATAAATTAGCACAAGAAATAAGAGAATATATATTACAAGTTGTATCAGAAAATGGAGGACATTTAGCATCAAATCTAGGTGTTGTAGAACTTACAATGGCACTTCATAGTGTATTTAACATGCCAAAAGATAAAATTGTTTGGGATGTTGGACACCAATCATATGTGCATAAAATAATTACAGGAAGAAGAGAAGAATTTAAAACATTAAGAAAATTAAATGGATTATCTGGATTTCCAAAAATAAATGAATCAGAATATGATAACTTTAATACAGGTCATAGTAGTACATCAATATCAGCAGCTTTAGGAATGGCAAGAGCAAGAGACTTAAAAGGAGAAGACAACCAAGTAATTGCTGTAATTGGCGATGGAGCATTAACAGGAGGAATGGCATTAGAAGCTTTAAATGATGCAGGATGTAGCAATACAAAAATGACGGTTATATTAAATGACAATGAAATGAGTATAGCTAAAAACATTGGTGGACTAAATATGTTTTTAAGCAAATTGAGGACTAAGAAATTATACACAAAATCAAATATATCAATAAAGAAAATAATAAACAAAATACCTGTAATTGGAAAGCCAATTGTAAAAGTAATACAAAGAATAAAAAGAAGTATAAAGCAGTTAATAATACCAAAAATGTTTTTTGAAGATATAGGATTTACATATCTTGGACCTGTAGATGGGCATAATATAGAACAATTAGAAAACATATTAAAATTAAGCAAACAAGTTGATAGCCCAGTTTTAATTCATGTTTTAACTAAAAAAGGAAAAGGATATAAAATAGCTGAAGAAAATCCTGATAAGTTTCATGCAACTGCAGCATTTGATATAGATACAGGAAAAAACAAAAAAGAAAAGAAAACAGACTATTCAAAAATATTTGGTGAGAAATTAGTAGATTTAGCAAAAAAAGATAAGAGAATTGTAGCAATAACAGCATCAATGAAAGATGGAACAGGTTTAGCAAAATTTCAAAAAGAGTTTCCAAAAAGATTTTATGATGTAGGAATAGCAGAACAACATGCTTTAACAATGGCAGCGGGAATGGCAAAAGAGGGAATGATACCATTTGTTCCAATATATTCATCATTTTATCAAAGAGCATATGACCAAGTTATACATGATGTTGCAATTCAAAATTTGCCGGTTATAATGTGTGTTGATAGAGCAGGAGTTGTAGGCGCTGATCGGAGAAACACATCAAGGAACTTTAGATATGGCATTTTTTAGATTAGTTCCAAATTTAACAATAATGGCACCAAAAGATTTTAAAGAATTAGAAGATATGATGGAATTTGCAATAACTTTAAATAAGCCAGTAGTAATTAGATATCCAAGAGGCGGAGAAACAGAAGATATCAAATTTGAAAAACATGAAAAAATAGAACTAGGAAAAGCAGAAGTTTTAGAAGAAGGGCAAGATATAAGTATAATAGCTATTGGAAAGAGAGTAGCTAAAGCAATGCAAATAGCTAAAGATTACGAGAAAAAAGGTATAAAAGCAGAAGTAATAAATGCCAGATTTTTAAAACCATTGGATACAGATACAATTAAAAAATCTATTGAAAAAACTAAAAATGTTATTACTATGGAAGATGGAACAAAAATAAATGGACTTGGAACAGCAATAGAAGAATTAATTGTGGAAGAAAACTTGCAAAATATAAAAATGGAAAAACAAGCTTGGCCAGATGAATTTATAAAACACGGAACAGTAGAAGAGTTAGAAAAAATTTACGACCAGATTTAGGTTATGTCCAATGGGGACGGTTCTTTTTAAGTCAGCTGTTAAAGCTTTGCTTGTTACAGAAGACTTATGCGTTAGCTGGACATTCTGGGACAGATGTTAAAAAAGGGGAATAGGTTTAATGGATAAACAAAAAATTTTAAGTGACTATAAAAAACAAGAAGATAAAATATTATTAGCACAAATATTAGATAAAATTGAATTTTCTAAACAAAGAGAAAAACTAGAATATACTGATTTTTTGGACATGTATCAAGTATCATTAGTAAAAAGCTTTATGAAAAAAATTGACTTTGAAAATTATATTTTATATGGTGGATTTGAAAATTCAGAGAGAAATGTTCTTATAATATATCCAGAAAAGTATAATCTAAATATGATAGAAA
>CAKPQY010000004.1 GCA_934179885.1 uncultured Clostridia bacterium | reverse complement strand
TGCTAGTCTGTAGCACTATTTCTCTTGTAAGTTTAATGTAATGTAATTTTAATATTCTTGTAATATATATATGCTTTTTTTATTGTATAATATATTTAGTGAAATTTTAAGGAGTAATATATGAGTGTAGAATCAGATTTACTAAAAGATGGAATTGAAGTAATTAAAAAATTAGATACTCTAAGAGTAAATTCAATAGCAAGAACTGTATCTATCAGCCTTTGTGAAACATTTCCTGATTTTAATCTTAATCAAAATGATTTGTTCATAAAACTATCAAGATTAAATATGTATGTTGCAAAAATGCCTGAAGGTATGTCAGAAGCAAATTATTTTTATAAAAATTCTTCTATTTATTTTAATGCTCATATTGCTAATGATGATTTAGAAGAATTTGCAATACATGAATGTATCCACTATATTCAGGAAATTAAAGATAAAAGAAATTATTTATTACGTATGGGGCTTTGTGATTATACAGAATTTAAAATATATGGTTTAGGACTAAATGAGGCTGCTGTTCAGCTTATGTCTTCAAAAGTATTAGCAATTCCAAAGGAATATGTTAAATATTTTAATATTTCTTTTGAAACTACTAGTCCTACATATTATCCACTAGAATGTTGTTTAGTAAATCAACTTGGTTATATAGTTGGTGAAGATGTTCTTTTCGAAAGCACTATAAATAGTAATGATAATTTCAAGAAAAAATTTATTGAGCTTACAAGTTATAAAGATTTTATGGAAATCCAAAATTCTATTGATGATATTTTATATGCCGAAGAAGAAATTGTAAGAATTAACAACAAAATCATTCAAGTAGATGATAGAAATAAGAAAGTTGACAATATGATTAAAAAAATAAATTCTTTGAAAAAAGATATTACTTCTACTTTTATTAAAACTCAAAATCTTATTATTTCTAGCTATTTTGATAAGGCTTTTTATAATATTAATGATTTAGAAGGTGTTGAAAATTATAGAAGAAAACTATATAATTTTAAGGATTATTTAGGCTCTACTGAAGGTTATACTTATTTTAATGATTACTATGTTGATAAAATGGTAGATTTAGAAGATAAATATAATTTGTTAGAAAATGGTGTAAGTGATAATTCTTTATATTTGGTAAAGAAAAAAGAATCAAAAATTTTAGAATTCTTTAAATATATTAGAAAAATCTTTGTGAAAGAGAAAAAAGAAGAGAAGGGCGTTCCTTAAAATTCCTGTTAGAATGGAAGAATGGGCACTCCTTCTTAAAAAAATAAAAATAATTTAAAAATCCAATATATAATAAATTTATGTAATGACGAATGTGCTGAGAAATGGCTGTACAAATTTTTAGGTTAATTCAATGAGGGTGCGTTTTCAAGGAGAGGCTCGTTGAATTAACATTAAAATTTGTAAGACATGTAACAAACCGAGGAATGAAATAAATTTATTATATATTGGATTTTAAATTTTAAGTATATAAAAAAGAAGGAGTGTCCCTTCTTCCATTCTAACAGGAATTTTAAGGAACGCCCTTCTCTACTTTTTTTCTTCCAAATATTCTTTAATGCTATTTGCTGCATCTCTTCCTGAGCGTGCAGCCCACGCTACTGTTCCTTTGCATCCTGCTAAATCTCCACCTGCAAATATTTTAGAATTAGAGCTTTGATATTTTTCATCTATATATACATTTCCCCATTTATTTAGTGTAAGTCCTAAATCAAGTACTTCATCTGATACCATACTTCCAAGTGCCATTACAACAGAATCCGTATTTATTTCGTAATTACTTCCTTCAATATTTACCGGTACAGCTCTTGTTTCTCCTTCTCTTTGCACTAATTGGGTTTTTATTAATTCTAATTTTTCTACTTTTTCATTTCCTTTTATTTCTACAATATTATTTTTGAATAAGAATTTAATTTCTTCTTTTTTAGCTTCTTCTATCTCTTTTACTTCTGCTGGCATTTGTTCTTCTGCTCTTCTATATATAATATTTACCTCTTTTGCTCCGTAATCTTTTTATAGTTCTTGCGCAATCCATTGCAACATTTCCTCCACCAATTATAGAAACAATTTTGCCTTCATAATTAGGATGTGTATTATATTCTAAAAGTTCATTTCCACCGTATACACCTTTCAAATCTTCTCCTTTTACTCCCATTTTTGCTGGTTTATTTGCTCCTATGCTTAAGAAAATTGCATCATAATTTTGTTCTAATTCTTCTAGACTTAAGTTTTTTCCAAGTTCTTTATTATATTCTACCTTTATTCCTAAATCTAATATTCTATCTACTGTTTCTTTAACTGTTTGTTTTGATAGTCTAAACTCAGGAATTCCGTGTACTAGCAGTCCACCTAAATAATCATATTTTTCATATATTGTAACATCTACTCCATCTTTGGCTAAAAATGCACTACAAGTTAACCCTGCTGGTCCGCCACCAACTATTGCCACTTTTTTACTTGATATTTCTGGATTTTCTTGTTTTTCTATTACATCTTTTAAACTATATCCTTGCTCAACAGCTTTTTGGAAAATAAAGTTTTCAATGTCACCTATGCTAACTGGTTCTCCTTTTATTCCCCTTACGCAACTTCCTTGGCATTGCTTCATATGTGGACATATTTTACCGCATACTCCTGGTAATACTGTTGTTTCTGATAAAATTTGATATGCTTCTTTATATTTTTCTTCTTTTACAGCTTTTATAAATTCTGGTATGTTGTTATTTAGTGGACATCCTTTTTGTGAACATGGTTTTATTTTACAATTTAAACAATAATTTACTTTTTCTTCTATTTCTTTCATATTTAATTTTATTCCTCTCAATGCACAAATCCGGTTGGAAAAGAATTGTAATTTTTTTCAACATTTCCTCACATTTTTTCTTATTTTATTACAAAAAGAATAAGTAGTCAATCAAACTGACTACTTATTTTATTATAATTTATTTATTTCTTCAACTACTAATTTCAAATCATTAATAAAATCTACTTTTTTTGTTTCATCTCTTAGTAGTGCTGCAGGATGCCAAGTAGGCATATATCTTATTCCTTTCTTTTCAAACCACTTCCCCCTTGATGCAGTTATTCCATACTCTTCTCCTAATATATTTTTTAAAGCTACACTTCCTAATAGCACAATTATTTTTGGTTTTACAAGCATTACTTGATTTCTTAAATAGTCTAAACAAGCAAAGGCTTCATCTTCTTCTGGATTTCTATTTGCTGGTGGCCTGCATTTAACAATGTTCGCGATATAAACCTCTTCTCTTTTTATTCCAACAACTCCAAATGCCATGTTCATAAGTTTTCCTGCTTTTCCTACAAAAGGTTCCCCTTGAGCATCTTCATCTGCTCCAGGTCCTTCTCCTATAAACATTATTTCAGCATTTTTATTTCCAGTTCCAAAAACTATATTTTGCCTTGTTTTGCATAATTTACATTTGCTACAATTTATAATTGACTTTTCTAATTCTTCCCATGTTTCAAGCATTTTTTTCTCCTTTCGCTCACTTTGTTCGCTCATCGTCATCCAAAATCTTTCCCTATTTAACACAATTTTCTATTAATTCTATTTTTATATCTTTGCTTGTGTCTATTCTTACTTTTGTACCAATTGGAATTACTGTTTTTGTTTCTGTATGTCCAAAATTATTTGATTTTATAATTGGAAATTTATATTCATCTCTTAAAACATCCATTATGATTTTTTCTAATGTAATTCCACTTTCATGTTCGTAATTGCCTATCCATAGTCCTTTTATTTTATTAAATACTCCGTTTTGTTTCATATAGTATAAGAAATTACTTGCTAATGCTGGATCTGTTTCAATTCCTAATTCTTCTAGGAATAAGATTTTGTCTGTAAAGTCAATTGAATATTTTCCTGAAACCATTCCCCTTGTTAAACTTAAGTTGCCTCCTATTAAATCTCCTTCAGCAATTCCTTCTAGTATAGTGTAATATTTTTCTTCAGGTTGTCCTATTTTTAAACTTCCTTCTACAAATCTTTTTATAGCTTCTTTGTAACTATAATCTGTTTCATCTGTTGCTATTGTTTTAAAGTTTGTTCCGCTAAAAGTTACTAATCCTGTTTTTTCTGTAATCATATTTGTTAATGAAGTGATATCACTATATCCACAAATTATTTTTGGATTCTGTTTGATAATTTCATAATCAATGTACTCAAATGTTGAGTTACTATTTTCTCCGCCTTTTGCACACCATATCATTTTTACTTCTTTGTCTGCAAACATTTCGTTTATATCTTCTGCTTTTTCTATTGCTGTCGCGCTATATCCATTTGTATTTGAAAATAGATTTTTTGAATATTTAATTTTAAATCCGTCTTTTTCAACAATTTTTCTTGCTTGTTCTAATTCTTCTACATTGTCTCCTATTATTGGATTTGATGGTGCAATTACCCCTATTGTATTTCCTTTTTTTAATTTATTTGGAATGATTTTTTTCATTAGCTTTCCTCTCTTTTCCATTTTTATGTATAATAACACACTTTTCTTTTTTCCTCAACTTTTTGTTGACTTTACATACTAAAATTGCTATATTATAAGTGGAGGATTTAATATGAAAAATAAAAAAATCAAATTGGCATTTATCATCCTTGTTGTTTTGTTGTTAATAGCTATTTTTTTTACTATAAAATACCTAAATAACACAGCAGAAACATTTTCTGAATCTAATACTAATGATGTATTTTCTACTAATATTTCAGATTCAGAGGAGATATTTAATATTATTCTTTCTCCTGATGAAAATTTAGGAAATGAAGAACCAGAAATTACAGATAATGTTCCAAAAGAAAATAATACCAATACTAATACAACAAGTTCGCAAAAAAATGTTGCTACTTATTATATAAAGGTTAATTATACTGCAAATGTTGTTACCATATACTCAAAAGACGCTAATGGTAATTATACTGTTCCAGTAAAGGCAATGGTATGTTCTACAGGTTCAGCTACTCCTAAATCAGGTGTATATAAAATTCCAGGTAGATGGCAATGGGGCGCTCTTTTTGATGGAGTTTATGGTCAATATGTTACAAAAATTACAGGGAATATTTTATTCCATTCTGTTCCATATTTAGAAAATAGAAATCCCACTAGTTTAGAATATTGGGAATATGATAAATTGGGAACTACCGCTTCAGCAGGTTGTGTAAGATTAACTGTTTCTGATGCTTTATGGATATATCAAAACTGCAGTAATGGCACACAGGTAGAATTTTATTCTAGCAATGACCCTGGTCCTTTAGGTAAACCTTCTGCAAGAAAAATATCTAATTACAATGCTCCATATTGTAATTGGGATCCTACAGACCCTAATAGTAAAAATCCTTGGAAAAATGGTACTCCTACATCTAGTAATACTACAAACGAGGAAAATAATGTTATTACTAATACTACTATAGAGACAAATACTAATAATATTGTTGATACTAATACTACTACAGAAAACAATACTAATAGTATTGTTGATACTAATACTACTGCAGAAACAAATACCAATAATATTGTTAATACTAATACTACAGAAACAAATACCAATAGTATTGTTGATACCAATACTGTTACAGAAACAGATACTAATAATATTGTAGCCAATAATGTTGTTGCTAATAAATAATATTTATTAAAAGTAGCATATAAGTTTTTTAATAACTTATATGCTACTTTTGTTTTTTCAGCTCAATAAGTGCAGTAGATAGTCCATATCCTTGTTTTTCTACTCTATACGAATGTATTAAATCTGAATTACATACACTACAAATTCCGCTATCTATTATATTTTCTGTTCTTAATCCTTTTTGTTCCAGTAGAATCTCATTAATCAGGACTGTATCAATATTCCATTTTTCTTTGTTTTTTTGTTTTTCTATTATTTCTATTGATTTAGATATCTGTAAATCTTCAAATTCTTTTTCGAACATTTCTTTTACATCTGTATCAACTTCAAAATGACATTTTCTTATACTTGGGCAAATACAACATATAATATTTTCTGGTTTGCAATTAAATCCTTTCATCATTTTTTCAACTGTTTTTACTGATATTCTTTGCAATGTGCCCTTCCACCCAGAGTGAACATTTGCAATTGTTTTTGTAACTGGGTCAAAGAATAACATCAAAATACAATCAGCATTTGTTGTTGATAACATTAAATTTTGTTTATTTGTTATCATTCCATCTGTTTCTTTATATTCTTCTAAATTTATATCCATAAATTCTTTATTAATTTTTTCTTTTACAATTTTAATATTGTCTGTATGTTCTTGATTTGTTTTTACTATGTTTTTATAGTTTGTTCCTAAAGAATTACATATATTTTTATAACTTTTTATTGCTTTATTATATTCTTGTTCTGATAGTTTTTCTTTATTTTGTTTTGCTGTTCTAAAATTCAAATCTGTTCCTAGATAATATGCATGTGTAATTATATTATCATATTCTAGTAATTTTCTAAATTGCAAATATTGTATGTCATTTTTAATGACGTGTATTACATTTTCATTACTTAAATTTTTCAATATATATCCTCCAATTTTTTTATTTTCTTTAGAAAATGTCCCAAAAAGAACCGTCCCTAATGGGACATTTTTCTAATTATATCATCTTTTGATTTTTTGTCTATATAATTATAATTGTTTCCACAAATTCGCGGATTAAATCCACATATTGCTTTATATGAACAATATTCACAAGGTGTTTTTCCTTTTTTGTTATATGGTTTTAAATTAATGTTTCCACTTAAAATTTCTTTTGATATTTGTTTTATTGTTTTATAAATATAATTTTGCAAAATTTCAAATTCTTCTTTATTAACCCCGTTTGTCTTTCCTTCTGAAATTTCTCCTGATTTTGTTAGAGTTGCTGGTATTAATTTTGATGTTCCTTGCTTTAGATTTTTATCATGCATTTGTATTACTTTTACATCTGCCAAAATTAAACCTTTCATTTTGAAGTTTTTTCTAAGCTCTTCTTCTATTTGTTCTTCTGATATTCTTTTGTCTGATTTTATCATTTGCTCTAAAAGGCTGAAATACAGCACTCCTGCTGGCATTAAATCCTCTTCTTTACATACTGCATCCATATATGTTAAAAGTTGTATCTGTAACCCTGCATATACTTCGTTTAAGTCAATATTTTTTGCTGATGATTTATAATCAATTATTCTTAAGTATTTGCCATCATCGGAATCAGCTGTGTCTATTCTATCAATTTTTCCTGTTATTTCAACTTTTTTACCATCATCTAATTGTATTAATATTGGCTTATATTTTCCTTTTTTACCAAATTCAATTTCTGTTCCTTCTATATTGAATTCACTATATACTAAACCTTCTATTATATATTTCAAAGCTTTTGCTACTATTCTTTTTAATCTATTTACCAAAACTTTATATTTTGATGTCGCAACAAATGTGTATTTTTTGCCCATATCTAGCTTTTCTTCAATAACTTCATTTACTATTTCTTGTATTTTTGGCTCATCTGTTACTAATTCTGCTAAATTTATATTTTCATTTTTTACTTTTTTGAAAAATTCATCTATTGTTTCATGCATAAATGAACCTGTATCAAAACTTTGTATTTTTAATTCTTCTTTTTCTTTTAGTCTTAACCCATATTGTAAATAATATGAAAATGGACATTGTGCGAATTTTTCTAATTTTGATACACTTGTATTTAATGTATTTCCATATAATTTTTCTATTGTCTCTTTTTTGATATTTTCTGGAAGATTTGTGTAATCTATTCCTTTTAAATCTTTTTGTAATTTGCTATTGTATTCATTTTGTTTTTTATAATATTGATATACTGTGTACCATATATTTTCTATTTCTTTATTGTCTTTTAATGATGCTATGTTTTCTAGTAGTTCTTGATATGTCATCATTTTGTTTGTAATTTCATAATTTTTATCTATTACATCACTTTCTTCTTTTAGCTCTGGGAAAATCTTTTTTATTTTATTTATCATCATAGATGGTCTTAATGATTTTCCTTCTGTTTCAGATGATGCGTATGATAAATATAGCCTATTTTCAGCTGTTGTAAATGCCTTATAGATATTAAAATTTTCTTCATATAGATTTTCTATTGTTCCATTCGCAAGTTCTATACCATCATTTTTCAATAGTTCTCTATCTTTATCTCCAAAAAATCCTTCTGCTTTATTAATACTTGGAAAGCTTCCATCATTTAATCCTATTATAAAAATAGTATCTACTTTGTGACTTCTTGACCTGTCAACATCCCCTACTATTACTTGGTCTTGAGTTCCTGGTATTTTTCCAAGTTCACTATTTTTTAATCCAATTTTTAATATTTGAGTATATTTGTCTATACTTAATTTTTCATCTCCAAATATTAAAACCATTTCATCAAATATGTCTAACATTATTTTGTAACTTGCTATGTATTCATTTGCTAAATCTATTTGTCCTATTTCTTGTAATTCTGCTATTTTTTTATTGATTTTTTCTTCAATTTTTTGTTCTTGCAAAAATTCATAAATTGCTTTTGTTGTTTCTTTTACTGTTCCAAATTTTTTCTTTAATTCTAATAATGGTTCTATTATTTGTTTTCTTAATTTATTTAGATATTCAATTTCTTCTTTATTTTCATCATTTATTCCATATGTAAAATCATTTTTCCACTTATTTTGCTTTATTCCCCATTTTGTACAATAATTTTCTAGTTTAAAAATATCATCATTTTCTAACTCAGAAAATCCTATTTTTAAATAATTGAAAACCGCTTCTTTTGAAAAATTGTTACTAAAAATTTCAAATATTGAAAGCAAATATTGAACAATTATATTTTGATTCAAATCCCTCTTTTCATCAATAAAAACAGGAATATCATATTCAGCAAAAATGCTTCTTACTAAGCTTGAATATGTATCAATATTTTTTGTAATTACTGATATATCTTTATATCTTAAATTTTTATCTCTTACCAATTTTGTAATCTCTTTTGCAACATTTTCAATTTCAGAATATTGATTTTTAGCTAAAAATAGCTTGATATTTTGTGGCTCTTTTTCATATTTTTTTACTCTTGTATTAAAAATATTTTTTTCTAAATGTTGCAATTCATCTGATTTAAAACGTGGTTGTTCCTTTAAGAAAATTGGTTGTTCTAATTTCAAATTCTCTTCTTTTACTAAATTTAATATTTTTGACACTGTAATTTTATTAGAATAAAATATATCTGTATCTGGGTTTAAGCTTGGCTCTAAACTATCTGTACATACAGTAATTGTAACTTGTTTTGCCAGTTTAATGAATTTTTTTAATATTTCATATTCTTGATATGTAAATCCTGCAAATTCATCTATGTAAATTAAACTTTCTTTAACAATTTCTGAATTTTCTATATTTTGACTTAATAATGTTAATAAGTCTGTATCTTCTATGTATTCACCTTGAAGTTTTTGTTCAAAATTTTGATAAATTAAAAGCATGTCTTTTAATTTTGTTTTTAAATATTCATCTTGTACTTTATCAATTTCTTCTTGCAAATGTTCTGGTTTTACACCATGTTTTTTAAATTCAGTAATTGCAGTCATTGATAAATCAATATTTTCATCAGACTTACTTAAAAATTTCAAATCTTTTTTATATTGATTTAAAATTGAATAAATAAGCATTGATTTTCCACATTTCGTTAATTGTGTTTGCTTGTTTCCACCAATTTCTTGTAATACCCTATGTGCCATCCTGCTTAATGTTATTACTTCTGCATTTAATACCGCATTTGTATCAATTGCCTCCATTAGTTTTTTTTCTGCTGTAAAGGAGAATTGCTCTGGTGTTATTATATATATTTTCTTTTCTTTCTTTATTAGTTTTGCTATTTCTGAAAAACAGTATTGGCTTTTTCCACTGCCTGATTTTCCATATATTATTCTTAGTCCCATAAATTTCTCCTTTTCATTTTAGAAGTTGGAGGTTAGAAGTTAGATGTTAGATGTTAGAACTTCTACTTCACAAACCTCTACTTCAGAGCCGTCCCTTTTGGACATCAGTTTTCTCTCCTCCAATAAAACAAATATTGTTGTGCTAATCCTTTTAAATCTCCAAATTTTTCTTCAGCCAATTTTTCAATTTTTGTTTTACTTACCTTTGTTTCGTCATTTTCTTTTATATACAAATCATTCATTACTCTTCTAACCCATACATCAATTGGAAATATATCAAATCTTTTTAAATCTGAAAATAAAAGTATGCAGTCAGCAACTTTAGGTCCTACTCCCGAAAGTGTTAATAATTCATTTCTTACTTCTTGTGTATTTGGGTTATTTTTTAATTTTTCTAAATCAACTTCTTTATTTAATATCATTTGTGTAGTTTCATATAATCTTATATCTCTAAACCCTAAGCCTAATTTTCTATATTTTTCAACTGTTACATCTTTTAATTGTTCAGCTGTTGGAAACGTATAGTATTTTTGTCCTTTCCATTCTATTTCATTTCCATATTTTTGTGATAGTCTTTCAATTATTCCTTTTATTCTTGGGATATTATTATTTGCTGATATTATAAATGATATTATCATTTCCCATAAGTCTTGATTTAGTATTCTTATTCCTTTTCCATACTCTATACTTGTTTTTAAGTATTCATCTATGTTTGATAATTTTTGTTTTATTTTTTCATAATCTGTATTTAAATCAAAATAATATTCTATTAGGCTCTTAATATCTTCTTCACATATTCCTGTAAAGATAATGTTTTCATTTTCTTTTTTTACATTTAGGATTGCATTTTTTATCACTCCTGTGTAGCTTCCGTCCTCTTGTTCATTCCATCTAAAACATTGTCCACATTCAAATATGTCTTTTAGTTCAAATGAATCTTGATTTCTTAATATATATCTCTGTTCTTTCACATATATCACCAAGAATATTTTATCATTTTTATTGTGTTTATTCAATATCTCTATTGAATTTAGTTCTTTTTCGTTATATAATTAAATATATATATATTATGTTTGGAGATTATAAAATGAATGCAAAATTAGCAACAAAATTAAATTTACTTAATTACATAAAATCCTTTTCTATGCCGGATTTCCCTGATTTAGGAATTCTTTCTAAATCTTTTTTTAACGATTTGTTTTTAAAGCTATATAAAAATGATAACCAATATACTCTTTTATATGGTGATATTGACGGATTAAAAAAATTAAATGACGAAGTTGGCTTTGATAAAGCAGATTTAGCTATGAAGGAATTATTAAAAACAACATTGAGTTACTTACCTGAAAATGTAATTTCTGCAAGAATGGGCGGAGATGAATTTTGTTTTATTATCCCTGATTTATCAGCCGATAAAACAAGAAAACTTACTAAACAAATACATCATTCTCTTTCATCGAACAAAAAAGTTCACGGATTAGACATTACTTTTGGTGCTTGTGATTCCTCTAAATATGATAATATTAATGATATGTATAATTTTGTAGAAAATAAAGTTAATTTAAAGAAACACTCTCATTTAAAATTAAATGAACCTGTTAAAGATATTGATGATTATAATAAAAAATTGGATGAATTTATTGATTCCACAGTAAAAGAATATATTAAAAACTTTCGTTTTTCTTCTAATCGTTATTTTGAACCAGAAGATTTAAAGGTGTTATCTTACCCTATTATAAACACTATAACTAACTTATTATATGATAATACTGATAATGTTAGTGATAATAATGATATCGATCCTAAATCAAATTTAACTGATAATAATTTGCAAATAGATTCAGATACTGCCACAAAGATATATAACCTTATAATGAGCAATAACATAAATTATGAAGATTTAGATTCTATATCAATTAAAGATTTAAGAAGTGTTAGAACCAACTTATCAACAGACCATGTTACAGGAGCTCGCAATAAAGTATATAGAGACCATTATCTACTTCCTCGTTTTGAAGAAGACGAAATTCCTTTTAAAGTAATTTTAGCAGAATCTTTAGGAATAAAAATATTGAATTCAATATCATCTCATACTAGTACTGATGTAAAAATAAAATCTACATTTGATTGTTTGATTAATGAACTTAACAATCTTATTCCTGAAAATAGCAATATAAACATTTTTCCTATTCATTCAGGTGGTGGTACTTTTGAGATAATTGTACAAGGTGATGATTCTAACATTATAACACCCGATATTGTTGATAATGTTCTTAATAAAATCAATTTAGATGAAAACAATATTCCGTTATTTGGTACAGTTGCAGATTGTCTTGACGCTTCTGATTATAATGCTATATACTCTGAATTAGATAAAGTGTGTGAAAATAAGAAGAATAAAATTAAAGATTCTCACAATTATTTTATTAGTCATGATGCTCTAAAATTGATGGATGTTTCATTATCATCTGCCGTTAACTTTTTTAAAGTTCAATCTAAGCATTTAGGAATTTACAATGAAAATTCAAAGAAAGATTTTTCACAAAAAATTGTAAATTCATTAATAGACAATTTTCATGAACTTAATCTTTCTAATGGATTATATGAAAAAAATGAATATGATTATAGCCGATAATATTAATTTTATTTAAACCCCAAGCCTACAACTTCTCTTGCATTTGCAATAATAATGAAGCTTTTGGGGTCTATTTTTTTTGCTGTTTGTTTTACTCTTGCAACATCACCTCTAGATGCTGCACACATTAATATAGTTTTGTGTTCATTTGTATACATCCCTTTTCCAAATAATCCTGTTGTCCCTTTTCGTATTTTTTCTCCTATTTCTTCTGATATTTCTTGACTTTTATTTGATATTATAATTACTAATTTTGTAAAATATATTCCTTCGAAAATTATATCTATTATCTTTCCCATTAAATATATAGCAATTGCTGAATATAGACCTATTTCTATTTCTTTAAAAAATAAAACATTTAATGTTACTATTACTGTATCAACTATTATTATTACATTACTTGTTCTTATATCCGGATTATATTTTCTTACCAACATGCTAATTAAATCCGAGCCACCTGTTGATGAATCTGCTTTTAGAATTATAGCAGTACCTAATCCCACTATAATTCCTCCATAAATACATGCTAAAAATCTATCTTGTGTTAGTGGTGTTAACTTATCTAAAATGTCTATAGCTATTGAAAATGTTGTTGTTCCTATAACTGATTTTATAACAAAGCTTTTTCCTAATTTATATCCGGCAAATAAAAATAATGGTATATTAAATGTCAATATTGTAGTTCCCATTGGAATTTTTAAGAAATAATATAATATTGTTGCAATTCCAGCAAATCCACCTGTTGATAATTGGTTTGGGAGCAAAAATAATGATGTTGCTATTGCCATTAGAAATGCTCCTATTATTGTTTCAATTACTTCTATTGAAATAGTTTTTATTTTTTTCCATTCTATAGTCATAAAATCACCTAAAATTAAAAATAATATTATTACAGTTTAAATTTAATTTAGAATGTCCTGCAACGAGTAAGAGTTTTTTATTTAACTCAAACCTTCCCAATGATGCTGTAGCAACGCTATTGCGTTTAACAGCATCTATTGGTCCCCACGAGCTTTTCGTATAATAAAAAACTATTACTCTGCGCGGACTTTAAGTTTATAATTTTTAAACTGTAATAATATTATTTTTAATTTTTGGTAATTTTATTCTTTATTTTCTTCTAAAAAATCATTATATGTTTTAATTACATCTATCTTAGATTTTCCTTGCTTAATTTTTTCATCTTGTTTAACAATTAAATCAACTTCATATGTATCTTTCAATTTTAAAACATTTTCTTTTTTATGTCCAATTACATTATTAACATCTATTGGATTTACTGTAACTTGAACTTCTTTAACTTTTACATTTAGTTTTTTAATTTTTTCTACTATTGCATCATACCACATACCTGACTCTACTAGTTGTCCAAATGCTGGATGGAATGGTCCAGCTACTACTTCACTTTCTTTATTATCTGGATTACATATTTCATCTGTATTTTGAAGTCCAACTCGTATTACATCAATTTTTTTATCTGTAAACATTCTTACTAATTGTTTACATGTTTCTACTGCTTGTACTACAGATAATGGCTCATATTTGCCTTCGTTATACTCTTTTTCTAATTTTGTTCCTTTTATAACTAGAACTGGATATATTCTTACCATTTTAGGCTTTAATTTTATTAATGCCTTTGCTGTATTTATTTCATCTATCCTATTGCTTTCAGGTAATCCAACCATCATTTGATGGCCTAAGTCAAATCCATATCTTCTTATTAATTTTGATGCTTTTTCTACATCTTTAAATGTATGCCCTCTATTTGCTCTTCCTAGAATATAGTCATTTGCTGATTGAACTCCTAATTCTATTGTTTTTACTTTGTATTTTTTTAGTCTTTTCAATATTTCTTTATTAATATAGTCTGGTCTTGTTGATATTCTTATACTATCAACTTGTCCTTTTTCTATATATTCATATGCGGTTTGTAATAACTCTTCTTGAACATTTTCATCAATTCCTGTAAAACTGCCTCCAAAAAAAGCTATTTCTTTTTTAGCATTTGTATCTTTTATATTTTCTAAAAAATTGTCTATTGTTTTTTTAGCTTCTTCTTTTGTCATGTTTTTCTTTTGACCACTTATTGATTTTTGATTGCAAAATATACAATCATTTGGGCAACCTAAATGTGGTACAAATACTGGAATTACATATTCTTTGTTCATAATTTCTCCCTTCAAATTAATTTTCAAGAGCTTTTTTAGCTGCTTGCATTTCAGCTTCTTTTTTACTTTTGCCTATTCCTGTTGCTAATTTTTTTCCATTTAAACTTACTTCTGCTTCAAATGTTTTATTATGGTCAGGTCCTGATTCTTTTATTATTTTGTATTCTATTTTTACATCTCCATTTTTTTGAAGTTCTTCTTGTAATACTGTTTTATAGTCTTTTTGTCCTACATGTTTTGTTGCTATTTCAATTTCATCTTTTAAATTTTCTACTATGAATTTTTTTGCTGGTTCTAGTCCACCATCTATAAACATTGCTGCAATTACTGCTTCAACACTATCGGCTAATATTGCTGGTCTTTTGTTTCCTCCTGTCATTATTTCTGATTTTCCAAGATACAAGAAATCACTAAAATTATGCAATGTTGCTATTTTATATAGGCTTTTTTCGCATACCACTGTTGCTCTAACTTTAGTCATTTCTCCTTCTTTTAAGTTTGTATATTTATTATACATGTATTCACTTGATACAAATTCTAGTATGCTGTCTCCTAAGAATTCTAATTTTTCATTACTTTGAACTCCGTGTTCATATGCATATGATGTGTGTGTTAATGCTGTTTTTAATATTTGCTTATCTTTAAATGTATATCCTATGTTTTTTTCTAGTTCTTCTATGTTCATTTTTATCACCTTTCCTCTAATATTATATACTATTTTACAAATTTTGCAAGTGAAATGCAAATTTAAGTTTTGTTTTTCTGTAGATTTTCCCCCTTCCTGCTTTCCTGTCTATGATTATTATATGTATGATTGGTTGGAATGAATTTTAGAATTTGTTATTGTTTAGATTGAGGGATGTTCATGGGCAAAATTAATAGAGTTCTATTTTTCTAATTTTCTCGGTTCAATACGCAATCAAGAAATTCTAAAATAATTTTATGGCGCCCTTCCATTTCGCTTCGCTTATGAACTCTTTCCATAAAATTATTTAAGAATTTCTAATCTTGCTCCAATCACATTCGAAAATTTTCAAAATAGAACTCTATTAATTTTGAGCCTGAATGAAAGAGGCGCAAGCTAAATAATTAAAAATTCTAAACGAATGTAATGAACGAATACATACAATAATCATAGACAGGAAAGCAGGAATGGGGAAAATCTACAAAAAGCAAAGCTTAAAAATCGCAAAAAAATAGCACATATATCATGTGCTATTTTTATACTAAAGTCTCAACTTTTTTTCTTTTCATTTCAACCTGTGGTGGAATTAATGGACTATAAGCCTCTCCATCAAAAACATCCACTTCAACAGTCCTTGTTAAAACATCTGTATAACTATAAGTTACATTTCTATTATTTTCTTCATATCTTACTACAAAAATATTAGGATATGCTTTTTCTATTGTCGCTTCTTTTTCAAAGGTTTTACTTCTACCAAGAGAACCCTTTACTATTATCTTTTGACCCACTTTCTCTAAGATGTCAGTTTTTAGATTTGATATATCTGTTTTACAAATCATGCTATCACCTACTCCCTTAAGATGGCTTAATTATAGCATTTTTCGCGAAAATTGTCAAAAAATATTTGTTTGTATTTTTTATCGTTTTTTGTTCATTTTTAGCCTTTTCTGGCATTTGTTTTTTGGAATATTACATTTATATTACATTTATGTTACAGTGTTTTCATTTTTCCATTTGAGCCTATCCCTCCAACGCCTTTTTTTCCATCTCTTAACTCTTTTGCTATATCATCAATTGTTATATATTTATATTGTTCAGTAGTTGCAACTTTTTCTGCAACTACTAGTGGATCTACAAAGTCTATTAATATTCTTGCTGGAGATGATGCAAAATTTGCACCTGCTGACATTATTGCTTCAAAGTAACTTTGACATGCACCTGCAAAAATTACTGTTTTTTTGTTGTTTTCTTTATCATATCGTCTTGCTTCTTTTACTGTGCTTATAAAATGTCTTGAGTTTCTGTAATTATATACATCATTATAATTTGTTCCTCTTTTTATCATTCCATCATGTCCTGTAATGACTAATATGTCAGGGTTATATATTTTAAGTAATCTATATACTTCTTTTGGCTGTTTGTATTCAGGAATATTTTTTACAATTGCATTTAAGCCTAGCTTTTTATAATAATTATATGATTTTTGTGAATATCTTCTATCACCATCTAAATGAAGAATTTTACCTGTAATTATTTTTTCTTTTAGTCTTATATCTTCATTTGAAATAATTCCAATTTTGTATCTTTTTGTTTTTTCGTCTATTCTTTTATTTATTTCTTCATCTACTTTTTTTAAATTTTGTCTAATTATATCTTTATCTATTATTTCTAAATCTTCTACCCTACTATCTGCTTCAATTCTTTTTACTAGACCACATAATATTGCTATGTCTCCATTTGCTGTTTTTATTATTCTTTTAACATAAAATATAATATCTTTTCCATATGATTTTCTTGCTACTATATCACCTTTTTTTATTTTTTTCATATACATCACCTCATATTTTGGGCTAATATATTTTATGTTAATAACATAAAAAAGTTGCCTAATAGAAAAATCTATTATGACAGCTTGTTTAAATGACTATATTTTAATTTTGTTGCCATACCTCCTCTTATGTGTCTTTCTGCTTTGTTTTCATCTAATATTATCCTTACTTCTCTTGCTAATACAGGATTTATTTTTTTTAATCTTTCGGAGACATCTTTATGTACTGTTGTTACTTTTCAGAGCGGTAGAATTTTCTTTATTTTTTTTATTTTCTTTTTCTTCGACACTTTGGTAAATGTCTTCAAATTTTGTTATTACTGGCTCATTTGTTCCTATTTCATTTAATAGTTTTAGTCTTACTTCTACATTTGAATCTGAATCAACTTCAATTACATCTATAATTGTTTTTAACATTGCATTTGTTATTGTTTGATTATTTAATATGTCATCTACTGTTTTTATTGTTTTATTAAGTTCTTTTTCTAGTACATCTTTTTCTTT
>CAKPQY010000003.1 GCA_934179885.1 uncultured Clostridia bacterium | reverse complement strand
ATTTGTTATAGCTATTTTATATGTTAAATATACTTGTAATTCTTTATTTTTATCTTCTGATGTATAATCTATATCAGATTGATATAGTGCTCTTTTATATGTTCCTGTATATGAATTTTTGAATTTTACTCCAACATTCCATGTACTTGAATCATTTTCTTTATATCCTCCATCAGTTAATGTTCTCTTTGAGTATTTATATATGTGCCAATATCCATTTACTCCTACATTTACTGTTTCTAAGTCTTGTGTTAATGATAAGTCTGCTTGTGGTTTTTCATATAATCCTAAATTTATGTATCTTATTTCTAATGATCCAGGTTTTAAGCTTATTGTATATCCAGCATCCTTTGTATTCGCATGTAATATACAAGCACTACTATCTTTAATAGATGTTGCATGGTTTGTAGTGTTATTATATGTTATAGAATATTTATTATTTACATTAACTCTATTTTCTCCTGTTGAATTTACACTTGCAAAGTTTTTATCTAGTATATCTCTTTCTACTTTGTCTGTTGCTTTTGAGCCACTGTTTCTATCTAAATGAGCTACTACAGATTGATAAATTAATCCATCATATTCAAATTCTATATAGTAGTTTGATAATTTGCTTATTTCTACTTTTTTAAAAATATATTCTCCACCATTAATCTCTGAATATAATCCTTTTTCACTTGTCGTTGTCTCACTAACAACTTTTCCACTTTGGTCTTTTAATCTTACAACTATACCATTAAACGCTGTATCTTGATCATCTACATAATCAGAACTACTTGTTTTATACAAATCATTTCTTGTTGTTTTCTTTGTTGACTGTATATCTTTCCAAACATATCCTGATATATTTACATATTTTTGTTCATTTGTAAATTTGGTTGTATTGGTATCAGAAAATCCGTTATTTCCAACATACTTCGTCTTATTTTTTTCTAGCTCTCCACTTGAAGTTCCATTTGTCAAATAATATGAACCTTCGCTTCCATCTTCACTACCTATTTCCGTTACTTTATATGTATATTTTTGACCGATATATTTATATACTTCAAGAAAATTAACTGCTATTTTACCATTTGTGTCTGTTATAAATTGAGTTGCACTGTTTTTATCCTGTACATAATTTACTGTATATGCAGCTACATTTACTGTTCCCTTAAGAGATGTTCTTATTGTATTCCCTTGTTTTAATTGTATATATCCACTGTCGTTAGATATTACAAATTTGATTCCTGATATTTTTACATTTTGGTTAGATTTATTTACTTTTTGAATTTCTAGATTTCCTTTATCTGAAGAATTGTCTATACTTATGTTTTTAGTATTATTTTCATTTAAATTAAACTCACTTGTTGTTATACCATTATTTTTGTATCCATAATTTGGATTATTTTTTTCTACTATCCTATAAGAATGTTTTTTATCTTTATTATAATACACTTCTAAATTATTTATAGTAAATGTACCATTTGAGCTACTTTTGAATACTGTTGCATTATCTTTGTTTGTCCATTCACTCTTATAATAATTACCAGAAGCTGTATTGTTAGTTGCAATAGTAGCAGTTGATATTCCTGATACTTTTTGTCCATTAGCATTCGTTAATTTTAAATACTGATATGTTCCTGTATTTGGATTCTTTCTTTGTATATAAAATTCTACATTTTGCATTACAGTATTTCCGCTTGTTTTCGTTACTGTTAAATTTCCAAGGTCTTGCGTATTAGAAAAATTAATTGTTTTCTTTTCTCCTTTTTCTAAAGTTATTGTCATTGTTTTTCCTATGTTTTTTGCATATCCGTAATATGTATTAGTTACTTCTTTTATTGTATATGTTCCAGCTGGTAATTCAATACTATTTGTAGTACCATTTGTATTAGTTTCTAATTGTCCTTTATAATTGCCTTTTGAATCATATATTGAAAATTTTATTCCTTTCAATTTCAAATCACTTGTACCATTTGAATTCTTCTTTTGTATTGTTACAGTAGCATTTTGTGGTGTATCTTTTTCTCCTACAGGTATAAATATCTGTTGTGATCCAGCACCTGGAGCAGCTAATAATACTATTCTAGCTCTATATCTATCTTTTACATTTTTATATTTACCTGCATAATCTCCACTTGATTCATGTGCATATGAACTAAAAAATGTTCTAGAAATATATTTTGTTATAACATTTTCTTCAGAAGGATATGTAGTTCCTCCTTTTCCTAGCAACTCATGTCCAAAATATTGTATACTGTGTCTACACGTTCCATATGCATTGTCTTCTGCATTCGGTGAACCATTTCCTGCTGTTTGATTTTTACTATAATCATTATATTCTGCTATAGCAAATGCTAACGAATTTGCTATTTTGAATAACTTGTCAGTGTTATTTGCTCCATTGGCTGTAAATGTCACTGTTTTTTTCTTACCATCACCGTCTATATAATAAACTTTTATAGATTCTTGCCCGTCCATATTTATGTCTATAATATTACAAATCGTGTGTGCTCCACTACCATTACTACCAGATTTTTGATATAGACAAACTTGATAATTATCTCCTGTATTACCGTATCCCCATTCATTAAGAGATACTCCTATGTTATTCTTACCTAGATAATTAGTTTTTAAATCATTCTCAGAGTAATTTAAAAACTTTTCCTTGTTTCCATTTGCTCTTAGCCAATTGGTTATGCCTCCTGTATTATTCCAATTCTGTCCATTCTCTGCATTTGATACTGTTATTAATACAAATAAAATCAATAAAATGAGCACTGTTAAAGTTATTTTTAAAGATTTTTTTATAAATTTCATTATTAACCTCCTTTCTCTTATCCTATTACTTTCCTTTTAATAAAATAAATTCCCACGCCTATAATTCCTAATGATAATGTTACTATTATTGTATAAATCATGGCTTCTCCTGTAGCTGGAGTAATTATCATTGTTGCTGATGCCTTATTATTTGTTAAATCTATGTCTTCAAGTTCTTTATTATTAGTATATTCTTCTATTTCTGCTGTATTTATACTAGAACCTGTATTATTTTTTGTCATATTTTTAACTAATATTAATTTTATTTCTTGACTTTCGTTTGGTTTTATTTCTAAATCAGATAAACTGTTATTATATAATTTTCCGCCTGTTCCTATATACCAAGATTTATTAAGCTCTGATTTAAATTGCATATCTTCTGGCATATTATCAACAATTTTATTTACATATCCAGCGAGTTCACCTGCATTTGTTATTTTTATAGTATATTCAATAATTAGTGTAGCGCCTTCTAAATATTGTCTTTTTATTTCTGCTTTTGCAAATTTTGTTCCTTGATATTCTGTCATAGTTGTTCCTAAACTTGTTTGAGTTGTAACTTTAGTTATATATTTATCTATTTTTAAATCGAATTTTGGTAGATATCTTAATCCAATGTCAATATTTGATATATTTTCATTTAAATCAATTGTTTTTGTTATACCTACATTTTTGCTATTATTATCTTCCATTAATACATAATCTAATACATCTGAATTAAACTCTTCTGAAATTCCTTCTTTTTGATATTCAGTTATTTCATAAATAGTTGTATCATATTCAAATACTGCTAAATATTTTCCTTCTGGAATGTCTGTAAACTTATAGCTTCCGTCTTTTTTTGTTGTAGTTTCTATAATATTTCCTTCACTGTCTTTCAAGAAATTATTATTATTTTTTGAATCTAGCAACCTTATTTTTATTTTCTCTAATACTTTTTCTTCATTATCTCTTTTTCCATCTTTATTTTCATCAAGCCATGCTGTTCCTGATAATTCGTATTTAGCATCTGGATTTGTTGGAGTGTCAGGTGTTTCTGGGTCTTTTGGATTATCTGGTGTATCTGGTATGTCTGGCTTGTCTGGAACACTTGGGTCATTTTCGCCTGGTATATAATCTAAATCCAATTCAAATGTTATTTCATTTGAATTAATAGTTTCATAATTATGTTCAACTTTTACTATATTACTACATGTTTCATTTAATGTCTCTGCAGTATCAACAGTAAATTTACATTCTAGTACAATTTCTCCATTGCTATTTATTGTAGTAAAGTAATCTAAACTTTTTTCGTTATATATATTTACTTCTTTTCCATCACTTGATTTTGCTCCCTGTAATTTCAAACCGTATGGTATTTCATATTTAATTTCAATTGTGCCTGATTTTATTCCTGTATTTTTGATTTTTGCTGTCATAGTAACTTCATCGCCAGTTTTTAATTTTGTTCCTCCTTTTACATCTGATTCTAGAGAAACACTTAAGCCTAATTCAGATTGAAGTACTTTCTTTTTCAAGCTGTTTGATTTATACTTATCATTAGCAACTACATATATTGAAGCTTCAGATTCTAATTTATCTAATGATATTTTCTCTACTGTAGGATCACAATTGATATTAATTATAGAATCTTTTTCTAAATTTTCTATTTGTATTGTTAATATCTTATTTTCTTCATCCCAAGATTGTATTTTGGCAATATCTAATTGTTCTGAATAATCCTTACTATATACATTTATATTTTTATTTTTGTCCCAAAGCAATCCATCTTTAAGATAAACTTTTAATATTACATCTTGTAAATCTTTTCCTGATAAATTTTCAACTTTTATAGCTGTATCTAATAAATAAGTTGAATACACATCAACTGTTTCTGTAAATCTTCTTGCAATATTTAATTTTAAATCTGCCTGTTGAATTTTGTTAGTTATTTTACTACTAGTTTCAAAATCGTCTGCATTAACATTAACTAAACTTTCTATATTTTGTCCTTCTTCAACTTGTTGCACAACCGCTTCGTATGTCATTGCAACTGGCTCCGTTCCTAAAGTTTCAATTGTATCAAATACGATTTCATTTGTGTCTAACTCCTCATATTTATATTCTGTTTTTATTCCTTCATACATTTCAGGATTTGTCATTTGTATTCCTTTAAGCCCATATATCTTTCCATTTGTCACAATAGCTTTCACATTAACATTTTTGATATTTTTATTAGTATTATTTGTTATAGTTGTAGTATACGTAATTGTCTCTCCTTCGTATACTGAATCTCCTTCTTTTAAAACTGTTCCATCAGCTAATTGTGCCGTAGTTTGCATTGTTATTTTTTCATTCTCTAATAATTCTGAATTCATATTATTATTTTTCGTTTCTGTATATAATGTTCCTTTTAAACTTTGAGAATATTTTTCACCTTCTATTGAATATTTGACTTCTAATTCAATTTCAATTTTTTCATTATAGTCTATTTCATTTGGTATAGATAAATTTAACGCAATAGATTTTTTTGTTGCACGGTCTATATCATCATCTATTCCTGTATAATTTTCATTTCCGTCTTTCTCATTCATATTTAAATTAATCGTCTCACCATTTTTATTTGTATATTTAGCATTAACGTTTATTGAAACATTTTTTAAGTCTATTTCATAATTATTTATAGTAGCTACATTTACTTTTATTGTTTGTCCTGCAACTTTTGCACAATTTATTTGTTTTGCATTTTCTCCTTCATTATATATTTCTATTTTATTTTCATTATCATCAAAGTTTTCAATTTGTAAGTATGTTAATAAGTTGCTGTACGTAGATATGTTTATTTGGTCTGAATTATTTTCATATATATTTTCAGAATCTTTATTAGATGCCTCTATTTTAAAGTAATCTCTTGTGTTAACAATTAATTTATTTACTTCTAATATCGCATTGATTGATATTTGAGTATTATATATTGTTTCAATATAATTTTTTTGTTCTCCATTTAAAGTTACTATAATATTTCCTTCATTATCTATGTCGTATGAATTTATTTCTAGTGTTCCATCTCCTCCTGCTATGGTTACATTTTTTAATTCTTTTACTGTAACATTTGTTGGCATTTTTATTTTTAGTGTAGGATTATTATATAGTAAATCTCTATCCTCTTGATTTGTTATTAATGTTATTAATATATTAACATCATTGTCTGATAAAGCTGTTAATTGTGTCTTATTCTTATCTAATTCTATATTTGTATTTAAATATGGTTCTTTTAAATATGTAGTAATAATTCCATTATTATTATTTATAGAATATGCTGTTTCTAATTTTGAAATATCTTTAATAATTGTTTTTCTTGTATTATTTGTTATCATTGTTTTATAATTTTTAAACATTATAGGTTCTTCTGTTGATATTACTTCTGATGTGCTTATAGATATTCCATTAATTTTTTCTGGATATTTAATTAACAAAGTATCTCCATCTTCTTCTGTTTTTGTTTCTTTATCTAATATATATTGTGAATTTCCATCAGAAACGATAACTTTAAAATTATCTCCTAAAGTATTTTTTAAATTCAACATGCTAAATCTTGTTTCATTAAAGTAAGTTGTTGCATCTATTTTGTTGTTTTCTTTTCCTATAAATTTTGAGCTTGTTTCATTAAAACTTACAGTGTTATTTAATATATAAGATGTTTCTATATTTCCTTGTTCTTGATATGTAGTTTCATAGTTCTCATTTTCTATGTTTTTATACATAAGACCTTTATAAATAATATCCCCGTAAGCATTTAGATTTGTTATTTCTCCTTGCTCATCTATCAATTCAATTGTATTTTTTACATTTATCATTTCTGCATCTTTAGATTTTAATGTTGTTGAGATTTCTTTTTTCACATTGTCTTCAAATGCATCTTCTGGATAAATACAAACTATTTTAAAATATTTTAAGTAATCAAAATCTTCTAAATATATTGTTAATTGTCCATTTTCGTATTTTTTGCTATATCCAAAACTATTATATTTAATAATACTTACATCATTTTCATTAATTGGTAATTTTCCATTTATTTCAGGAATTTTTATCACTATCTGTTTTTTACCGGTATTATCATATTCGTCTATTATGTCTATATATGTGCTAAATTGCACAAGGACTCCTATATTTTTCATTCTAATATATTTTTCTAGTTCATTTGTTATAACAGCATCGATATTGCTTGAATCCACTCCTTCAGTTGGCTCAAATATTGCATATGTTTCCTTTCCTATTAAAAGAAAATTGGCAATAGTTAAAGTTATAACTAGCAATGATGCTATCAGTTTTGTAAGTATTGTGTTTTTCATTTATTTTCCTCCTTTAAACAATTTTTAACAATATAACTTAATTATATTTATTTTATAATTTTTTCTTATATTTTTCAAGTGTGCTTTTTTATGATTTTATGATTTTAATTTTATGTGCTTACGGAAGCTCAATTCTAAACATTTATTACAAAAATATTACTTTTTTATGTTTTTTTTGTATCTTTGAATTATATAGTCTTTTATTTATATAATATTTTATTATTTACTTATTATTAAAACTTTTTTTATAAAAATCAAACCTTCTCATAAGTTTTATGAAAAGGTTTTTGTATTTTTATTTAACTTCTCTACATCTTACAATTACTCTTTGCTTACTGTCATCTGTACATGTTATTAATGTAAGTTCTTTTTTTCCACCTGTTAATTGTGTTGTGTCTCTTGTGTCACTTGGGTCAACAGTATGTTTATCATATACTTCATATGTAATCGTTCTGTTTGTTAAGTCTGTTAGTTTTACCGTATCTCCAACAACTAATGTTGGTACTTTACTAAAGAATCTGGTGTTTCTATAATTATGTCCTACTATACAGAAATTTCCTACTTCGTTTGGCTCACATCCATGAAATTTAACTGGTGATATTTTTAGTAATTCTTCTGTTTCTTCTATGCTTCCTGTTTCTCCTTGTACTATTGAATATGTAACATTTATCTTAGGGATTTCAACTATTGCTATTTTCTTATATTTATATCCACTTGATAATACATTTACTTCTGCTTGTTTATTTATGTCTGCAACACTTACTACTTTATTTTCTTCTACCCCTACTACTTCTTCATTGTAGTTTTCTTTTGTTCCATCTAACACTACTAAAAGTATATCATCTTTTGCTATTGTTGTATCTTCTGCTGTTGAAGCTAATATTTGATTCATTTCTTCTAGTATTTGTTTAGATGTTGCTTCACTTTTATTTCTATCATATTCTGCATAAATACATAAAGATGTTAGAATACAAACAAAAAATATAGATAGAATAAAATTTAATTTATAAATTTTCTTTTTTCTTTTTAATTCAGGTGTGACATATAGTTTTTCCGTAACTAAAATTTGATTCATTCTAACCTCCTTACTAAATATACTTCTTTTTTATTATAACATATGATACATTTTTTTTAAATATTTTTTATAAATTATCTGAAATTTTTGCAAATTGCTCTAATGTTAATTCTTCTGGTCTAATGTTTTCATTTATGTGTAAAGATTTTAAAATTTCTATTCCTTGTTGCTTGTCATTAAATATTTTACCGTTTGTTAAAGAATTTAACAGTGTTTTTCTTTTTTGCATGAAAGCATATTTTATTATTTTGAACATTTTCTCTGTATCTTGTGGTTTAACAACTGGTTCTTTTCTTATATTTAATTTTATTACTTTTGATGTAACTTCTGGTTCTGGTATAAATGAATTATTTGGTACTTCTAATATTCCTTCTGATGTTGCATAATAATATACAGAATATGTTATTGCTCCTGTATTTTTTTGTCCTGGAATTGCAATTAATCTATCTGCAACTTCTTTTTGTATCATTACTGTAATGCTTTCTAGTTCTAATTCTTCTTCAAGTAATTTCATTATTATCGGTGTAGTTATATAATATGGTAAGTTTGCTACTATTTTTACGTTTTTTATTTCTGGATTTTCTTTTTCTTTTTTTATTAAGCTTTTTAAATCTACTTTTAGTACATCATTATTTATAATCTCGAAATTGTTATATAATGAAAATCTATCTTCTAATATTTGTAACATTTTTGTATCTAACTCTATACATATTACTTTTCCTGCTTTTTCTAATAGATATTTTGTTAGTGTTCCTAGCCCTGGGCCAATTTCTATTACTAAATCTTCTTTTGTTATTTGACTACAATCCACTATTTTTTCTACTACTTCTTGGCTTATTAAAAAATTTTGTCCTAGATTTTTATTGGCTTTGATGTTGTATTTTTTCATTATAAATCTTGTTTCTTCTAAAATATTTTCCATGTTATCTCCTTGTTAATTTTTCTTAATTATACCAATATATACTCGATTTTTCAATAGTTTTCTCTTTTTGAGTTTACATTATTTGTTTTATATGATTTACATTAAATTTTCCATTTTCAATTAAAACTTCAATAACATCAAATCTAATAAAATTATTTAAGCAATTTGATTTATAAAGAAAATATGTAGCAGCCTTATACATATGCTTTTGTTTTATATCATTTACCGCTTCTGAAGGCTGGCCGCAGTTTATATTACTTCTCGTTTTAACCTCTATAAAAACAATTTCTTGTCCATCCTTTGCAACTATATCTATTTCTCCTAATTTACAATAAAAATTTCTTTTTAAAATTTTATAATTATTCTTTTCCAAATATTCTACTGCTATTTGTTCTCCCATATTTCCCAACTCTTTTTTTACATGTATATTTGTTTTCATTTTTTCTTATAATTATTTCCTGGAAGTGATACAATTTTATCCTCTAATTCAAGCATCATTAATTTATAACTTACCTCATTTATACTTAAATTTAATTTTTTTACTATTTCATTTATATGTGTTGTCCTTTCATTTTCTAAGCAATTATAAATTTCTTTATATTCTTCATTAATTGAATTATTTTCTCTTTTTAATTTTTTAGCACGTTTTTTCTTCAATTTTAAATCCGGATATTGGCTTATAATATCTTTCACTTCTGTAACAATGAAAGCTCCTTCTTTGATTAATTTATTTGGTGTTATTCCTTTAGGATTTTCTAAACTTGATGGTATGCAAAATATATTTTTTTCTTGTTTTTTAGTAAGTCTAGCTGTTACACTCGTACCACTTCTATGCCCTCCTTCTATTACTAATGTTCCTATTGCTAATCCGCTTACAATTCTATTTCTTTCTAGAAATTTTTTAGAATTCGCCTCTTCGTTTTCTTCATATTCTGTTATTATTAATCCATTATTTTTTATTATTTCATCAAATAATTTATTATTTTCTTTTGGATATATATTATTTAATCCACTTGGTAATACCGCTATTGTATTTCCTGCGTTTTCAATGCTTCCTATATGTGCAAAACTGTCTATTCCTTTTGCCATTCCACTTATTATTGTTAGTCCATACATACTTAATTCTTTTGCAAATTTTTTTGCCATTTTTTCTCCATATTTTGTACATTCTCTTGAGCCAATTATTGCAATTCCTGGGACATTTAATAACTCGATATTTCCTTTTAAATATAATTGTTTTGGTGGATTTTTTATTTTTTTTAATTGTTCTGGATATTTATTATCTTCTATTGTAATTTTCATTAAAACTTATCTCCATATTTTCTATCTAAACTTCTATATTGAATTGCCTCTAGCAGATGATATTTTTCTATATTTTGTTTTTCTTCCAAATCCGCTATTGTTCTGGCAACTTTTAAAATTCTTGAATATGCCCTTGCACTTAGCCCTAATTTGTTAAATGCTAATTCTAATATTTGTTTGCATTCTTGATTTAGCACGCAATATTTTTCTATCATTTGAGGTGTTAGCTCTGAGTTTGAAAATATATTCAAATCTTTATATCTTAAATATTGAATTCTTCTAGCTTTATTAACTCTTTCTTTTATTTGCCTTGAACTTTCAACTCTATTAGATGAATCTAATTTTTGATATTTTACTGGTTTAACTTCAACATGTAAATCAATTCTATCTAATAATGGTCCACTAATCCTGTTTAAATATTTTTCTATTGCTGTTTTTGAGCATTGACATTCATTTTCAGTACTTCCGTAATATCCACATGGGCATGGATTCATACTTGCAATAAGCATAAAATTTGATGGATATATTACTTTTGAATATAATCTTGATATTGTTACATTTCTATCTTCTAATGGTCCTCTTAAAACTTCTAATGTATTTCTATTAAATTCAGGTAATTCATCTAAAAATAATACTCCATTATGTGCTAAACTAATCTCTCCTGGTTTGGGTATTTTTCCTCCACCAATCATCGATGTTGGTGATATTGTATGATGTGGGCTTCTAAATGGTCTTTTTGTTACTATTCCTATGTCATTATCTAACATACCTGATATACTATGTATTTTTGTTACTTCTAGAGCTTCTTCAAATGTTAAATCCGGCAATATTGTTGGAATTCTTCTGGCAATCATTGTTTTTCCTGAACCTGGCGGACCAATTAAAATGCAGTTATGCCCTCCTGCTGCTGCAATTTCCAATGCTCTTTTTACATTTTCTTGACCTTTTACTTCACTAAAATCTAAAGCTTGTTTGTCTTTTCTATTAAACACCTTTAATATATCTATTTGAGTTGATTCAATTATGATTTTTTTATTTAGATAGTCTACAACTTCTTTTAAATCTTTTACACCTATTATTTCTAACCCTTTTATAACTGCTGCTTCTCTTTCATTTGCTTTTGGTAAAATTACTCTTTTTATTCCTAAGTTCATTGATTCTATACACATAGGTAAGACACCATTTATTCGATTTATTTTTCCGTCTAGTGATAATTCTCCAATAAATATTGTATTTTCTAAATCATTTGCTATTATTTCACCTAATGCTTGTAAAATTCCTACGGCTATTGGTAAGTCATAGCTTGTTCCTTCTTTTTTCGTACTTGCTGGTGCTAGATTTATTACTATTTTTCTGCTTGGAAATTCTATTTCAGAGTTTTTAATTGCTGTTCTTATTCTTTCTTTCGATTCTCTAACACTTGTGTCAGGGAGTCCTACTATTTCTATATTAGGAAGTCCTCCTGCTATATCTGTTTGTACTTCTACTAAGTTTCCGTCTATTCCATTTAAAGATATTGTTTTAATATTTGATATCATCATTTTCCTCCTCTAAAAATTTTATTAAAATTTGTTACAATTCACAGTTAGCTTATTTATAGTAGGTAAAATTTGATAATATATAAATAAAATTATTTTGACAAATGTAATTGGAGAGCATCTTAAAAAATATTAAATTGCGTGTTTGAGGGTGCGCAAAATCGGAGAGGCTCAAACACGCAATTTTAGATTTTTTTAGAGCTCGTATTGAACCGAGGAAAAATAATTTTAGTTATATACTATCAACTTTTAACGGATTAATTTAAAGCTGTGAATTGTAATTAAAGTTTTTGTCCATAAAATCTTTTTTTATAAATTTATTGATTTTTAGTATTCTTTAATATAAAATGTTATTGTAATTATTTAAACAAAAGAGTGGTGAAAAAATTGGATAATAAAAAAGGTAAAAAAACACCTAAGAAAACAAATAAAAAGATAACAGAAATAAATCAAAGTTTTAAATCTCAAAATTTTATATATGTAAAAAAATTAAAAACAATATTTATTATTGTCATTCTCATTTTTGCTTTATTGTTAGGAAGAATTGGTTTTCTCCAATTTATACAAGGTGAATATTTAAAAGAATGTGCTTATAATCAGCAATCTATAAATCAAATCATTAGTCCAAAAAGAGGATCAATATATGATTCGACTGGTAAAACTCTTGCTACAAGTGCTTCTGTTGATACTATAACTATTAACCCTGAAAAGATAAAAGATTCAAACAAAGAAATGGTTGCTAAGGCTTTTTCTGAAATATTTGAATTAAACTATGAGGAAACTCTAGAAAAAGTTAATAGTGATTCTCAAGTAGAAACAATTGCTAAGAAAGTTGAACAAGATAAAGTTGATCAATTAAAATCATGGATGGATAAAAATGATATATCTGTTGGTATAAATATTGATGAAGATACAAAACGATACTATCCTTCTGATACTGTTTTAGCACAAGTTTTAGGTTCTTGTGGTAGTGATAATCAAGGTTTATCTGGTATTGAATTTGAATGGAATTCTGTTTTACAAGGTACTCCTGGTAAAATTGTAAGTTCAAAAAGTGCTAGTCAGACAGAAATTCCTAATACTGAAGAAACATATATTCCTGCTGAAAACGGTAGTGATTTAACTCTTACAATTGATTTATATATTCAAACTATTGTTGAAAAGTATTTAAAACAAGTTGTTACAGATAATAATGTGGAAAATGGTGGTAGTTGTATTGTTATGGATCCTAAAACAGGTGATATATTAGCAATGGCAACATATCCTGATTATGATTTAAATAACCCATTTACGCCTAACGAGTATGTTGCTAAAACTTATGATTCATTAGATTCTGAAGGTAAAGCAAATGCAATTTATAAAATGTGGTCTAATAAAGTTGTTTCTGAATTATATGAACCTGGTTCTGTATTTAAGTTAATTACTGCTTCTGTTGCTCTAGAAGAGGATATTACCGATACTGATGTAGATGGTGATTTTAATTGTCCTGGATATGAAATGGTTCCTGGTAGGAGAATAAATTGTTGGAAAACTGATGGTTCTCATGGTTCTCAAAATTTAAGAGAAGCTTTAGAAAATTCTTGTAACCCTGCGCTTATACAATTAGGAGCTAGAATAGGTACTTCAACTTTATATAAATATTATAAGTCTTTTGGTTTCTTTGATACAACTGGTATTAATTTACCTGGAGAAGCAGAGTCATCTTTTTGGGATGAAAGTAAAGTAACCGCTGTTGAAAGAGCTACAATGTCTTTTGGGCAAAGGTTTAGTATAACACCTATACAAATGATTACAGCTGTAGCTGCAATTGCAAATGATGGTGTTCTAATGAAACCTAGAATTGTTAAATCAATTACAAATACTGATACTGGTGCTGTAACAACAATTGATACTGAAGAAGTTAGACAAGTTATTTCTTCAGAAACTGCTGCAAAAGTCAAATCAATGATGCAGTCTGTTGTAGAAGATGGTACTGGTAAAAGAGGTGCTGTAACTGGTTATACTGTTGGTGGAAAAACTGGTACTTCTGAACCAAGATCTGGTAGAGAAGATATTGATGGTTATGTTGCTACTTATGTTGCTATTTCTCCTGTTGAGGACACACAAGTGGTATTATTACTTAACCTTTATAAACCTCCAAAGAGCAATCATCAAGGTGGTACTCTTGCTGGACCTGTTGTTTCTCAAATGTTAACTGAGATTTTACCTTATTTAGGTATTCCATCAGATGAAGAAGTGGCAGAAGATGATGATTTAATTACTGTTCCTGAAATTAGAAATAAAACAATTACAGAAGCAGAAAAAATTCTTAATGAAAAAGTATTTACGACTAAAATTACTACTTCTAATGATAAAAATAGTACAGTTGTTGTAGACCAAGTTCCAAAACCAGGTGTGGCTTTATCTGAAGGTTCTATAATAATGTTGTATGATCAAGATGTAAGAACTTCTGCAACTGTCCCTGATCTTACAGGAAAGAGTAAATATCAGGCAACAGCAGAATTGAAAAATGCTAATTTAAATATTAGTATTGAAGGTTCTGGTACAGTAGTATATCAAGATCCTCCAAAAGGTTCTAATGTTGATGCCGGTACTGTTGTAAAAGTAACTTTTAAATAATACTTTATTGTTTTTTGAATAACTAATATTGAATATATCTTAAGAGGGACTTTGTTCCCTCTTATTCCATTTTTTCTTCAAGCCAATATTTTTCTAACAGTTCATCCAATAGTGCTATATTTTTGTTATTATTTTTTATTTTTTCTAGTACTTTATTTTCACATTCTTTTAGATATGCAATCCACTCTTCTTTTTTTGTCATATCATTTACATTTTTAATTGTAAATTTAGGCAATTCTATTGCATACATCTCTAATTCTTCCAATTTGATATTTCCTTCATTTGATTTTATTCTTATCACTTTATCATATCCTTGTGATGAAAAATATTTAAAATCTAGTAAATTTATTGTTATTGTTTTTGCAAATTCTCTCTTCTCGTCATATTCTAATTGATTTAAATGGATTTGTGCATAATACATTAACATTTTTGTCTGTATATACATTCCATCTATAAATTGTATTCCTATATTCATTTCTTCATTTTCATTTGTCCTTATTCTAACATCTGCAATTCCAAAATTTTCTTCTTTGGGCAAGTATTTTGTTTTTTCTTCTAAGTACGAATTTAATTCTATATCTTTGATAGAGATATTTAAAATTGATTCTATAAAATCTTTTAGAATCTCTAAACAAGTCTCAGTATTTAGGACTTTTCTGAGAACATAGTTACTGTTTGATATAAATTTTCTATTCATTTTTTTACTGATTTCACCTCCGATTTTTGAATTTAAAGAGTTATTTAATACATATTTATTAATAGAAATTTATTTTTCTACTAATGAGCATTATAATATTCTTTCGTGTGGATTTTTAATTAGACCTAATTATAAAATTACTTAAATTTTGATTTAAAAAACATTTGATTAAAAATTTTAGTTAGATTATAGCTTCTTATTTTTGCTATGTCAATAAAATTTTGAATTTTTCTTAAAAAATCGACCGCAAAATTCGACATTTTTTGAATTTTGCAGTCAATTTAAAATCATTTGTTTAAAATATTTATAACTTCATCAATACTTTTTTGTGGAGTTGAAGCTCCAGCCATAATTCCTATTTTCTTTGAATTCTTATATAAATCCTTTTTAAACTCATCTTTTGTCTCTATACAAATTGTCATATTACAATTTTTGGATGCTATTTCATATAATTTTTTAGTATTTGAACTATTTTTTCCACCAATTATAATCATACTATCAACTTTTTTTGAAATTTCTTCTGTTTCTTTTTGTCTCAATTCTGTTGCTTTGCATATTGTATTTTTTACTACCAATTCTATATCTTTTGGCAATTCATTTTTAATTATTTCTTCTATTATATAAAACTTTTCTAGACTATATGTAGTTTGTGAAATCACTAAAAGTTTCTTTATTTCTGATTTTTCTAGCTGTTCTAGTGCTTTTATTGTATCATCTTCTTTTTCTATAATATATGAATTTTCTTTACAATAACTTATTGTTCCTATATTTTCAGGATGATTTTTACTTCCACATAAGAAAATATAATATCCTTTTTTTGAATATTCTTCTGCTATTTTATGAATTTTCAAAACATTTGGACATGTATAATCTTCTAATTTTATATTTCTTTGTTCAGCTTCTTTATATATTTCTTTAGATATTCCATGCGCTCTTATTATTGTTTTTCCTTTGGCTTCATCTATATTTTCAATAAAAGTCATACCTTTTTTTTCTAATTCTTTTATAACTTGTTTATTATGTACTATTTCTCCTAAACAATATATTGAACCTTTTGTCTCTTTTATTTCATTTTCTGCTCCTTCTACGGCTCTTTTTACTCCATAGCAAAATCCTGATGTTTTGCCTACTATTATTTCCATAATTAATTTTGTCCTTTCCTAGTATACAATTATTTTTTTTATTTAATCATAATTTTCAACAAAATTCAACAAAAAAATAGAAAGATTTCTCTTTCTATTTTTTCGTTGCTATATAATATCCAACTCCTCTTTTTGTAATTAATATTTTCGGACAAGAAGTATCCTTTTCTATTTTCTCTCTTATTCTTCTTACTGTAACATCTACTGTTCTTATATCTCCATAATATTCATATCCCCAAACTTTTTCAAGTAATGTTTCTCTTGTTACAACTTGAGCTGGTTGCATTGCCAAAAATTTTAGGACTTCAAATTCTCTTAAAGTTAAATCTATAACTTCCCCTCTTACTTTAACTTCAAATCTATCTAAATCTAATTCTAAATCATTTACTCTTATTATATTATCTTTCTTTGAACCAGTTTCAATTATATCTGTTATAGGTTCTTTTGAAATGTTTGATATTTCATTCTTTCTTAGATTTGCTTTTACTCTTGCCATCAATTCTCTCACACTGAAAGGCTTTGTAATATAGTCATCTGCCCCTAATTCTAGTCCTACTATTTTATCTATTTCTGCATCTTTTGCTGTTAGCATTAATATTGGTATGTTTAGATGATTTTTTACTCTTTTGCATACTGATAATCCATCTAGTTTTGGCAACATTATATCTAGCAACATTAAATCTGGTTTTTGCTCTAAGGCAATATTTACTGCTGTTATTCCGTCTGTTGCTTCTAATGTTTCATATCCTTCTTTTTTTAGATTATATACTAGTACATCTATGATTGATTGTTCATCATCTACTACTAATACTTTTTTTACTTCTTTTTCTAAATTTTCTTCCACAAAAATTCCGCCTTTCTATAGCTTTATTTTTATATAGCTTATTTATATCACAATTTTTGGGAATATACAAGTACTTTTCACATTTTTATTTCCACATTATAAGCCCCATCTTCTTGCAACTTTATTGCATTTTCAACCTTTTCACCATTTAATAAAACTTCTTCCACTCCTGAATTTTTCCCATTAGGATTTTTAACAACAATATTATAAAAACTATTTTTCCATTTATATTTAATATTATATTCTTTCCATTCTCTAGGAATACAAGGTTCAATACTCATAACTCCGTTTTTTATTTTAAGTCCTAAAATAAATTCAATTCCAGCTTTATAATACCAACTTGATGAGCCTGTATACCAAGTCCAACCACCGCGTCCTGCTAAATTACTTGCTCCATAAATATCTGCTGGTATAACATATGGTTCTACTTTATATTTGTTTGCGGCATCTTTTGTTCTAGAATGTTCAATTGGGTTTATCATTCTATATAATTCTGCTGCTTTATCACCAAATCCAAGTAATGCTTCTGCAATAATTACCCATACTGCTGCATGTGTGTATTGTCCACCATTTTCTCTTACTCCTGGCAAATATGATTTTATAT
>CAKPQY010000002.1 GCA_934179885.1 uncultured Clostridia bacterium | reverse complement strand
CCATAGTTCCTGGTATGATTTTATCAACAAAAACCTGTCCCTCTAAATGATCTAATTCATGACAAATAACTTGTGCCAATAAATCCTTAGCCTTTACTTTAACTCTTTTTCCAGTTCTATCTGTATATTCAGCAGTCACTTCCTCTGGTCTCATAATTTTTGCAAATTGATTAGGGAAACTCAAGCATCCTTCTTCAACTTCATGTTCTCCTTTTGTTTTCAAAATAACTGGATTTATTAAAGCAATTGGTCCTTTGTCATCATATAAATCAATAACAACTACTCTTTTTAAAATTCCAACTTGAACAGCTGCTAAACCTACACCATTGTATTTATGCATTGTTTCTATCATATCATCTATTAATGTTTGTAGTTTGTCATCTATTACTTCAACTTCTCTTGATTTCTTTCTTAAAATTTCATCTTCTTCTAATCTTAAATTTCTTATTGCCATTTTTTATTCCCCCTATTTATATGTATACAGAATTTATTACATAAATTCTGTATAAGATATCCGTAACTTGCAAAGCTCGAACGGCTATCTTAATCACACCATATTATTTGGATTTACATCTATTGTAATTTTTGTATTTTTATAATCTTTAGCATATAAAGTCTTTAGCAATTCATTTAAAGTTTCATTTGCTTTTTCGTTCATATTGCCTTTTATTATAATTCTCCATCTAAATTTATTTTGTATTTTATCTATTGGAGATGGCATTGGCTTAAATATTTTAAATTCTTCGTTGTCCAAATTTTTTGTTGCAATTTCATAAGCTAAATTTGAAACTTTTTTGATTTCTTCTTCATTTATGCTATTAAATCCAATTATTATTATATCGCAAAATGGTGGATATTTCAACTGTTTTCGTAAAGCTATTTCTGTTTCATAAAATTCCTCGTAATTTTGTTTTTGTGCATTTTGAATGCTGAAATTTTCTGGATTATAGCTTTGTATTATAACTTTTCCCGGTAGATTTTCTCTTCCTGCTCTTCCTGCTACTTGTGTTAATATTTGAAATGTTCTTTCTGTTGCTCTGTAATCATCTATATTTAGTGAACTGTCTGCTGCTATAACTCCAACTAAAGTTACCTTTGGAAAATGATGTCCTTTTACTACCATTTGTGTTCCAATTAGTATGTCTGCTTCTTCATTTTTGAATTTATTTAAAATCTCTTCGTGTGAATTTTTCTTTGTTACTGTGTCTACATCCATTCTTATTGTTTTAGCTTGTGGAAACTGTTTGTGAATTTCTTGTTCTAGTTTTTGCGTTCCTGTTCCAAAATATCTTATTTTATCACTTCCGCACTCTGGACAAGTTTTTACCAATTTTTCTTCATATCCACAATAGTGACATTTTAATTTATTTTCATAACTATGATATGTCATGCTTATATTGCAGTTTTTACATTTTACAGTATATCCACAATTCCTGCACATTATAAATGTTGAATATCCTCTTCTGTTCAAAAATAGTATTGTTTGCAATTTATCTTTTAAATTTTGTTCTATAGCTTGATATAAATCATGGCTTAGCATTGACCTATTTCCATTTGCTAGTTCCTGTTTCAAATCTACTATTTCTACTTTTGGCAAGTTTGAGTTATTCGCTCTTTTAGTTAATTCTAATAATGTAATTTTATTACACTCTTTTGCATTATAAAATGTTGTTAAATCAGGTGTTGCACTTCCTAATAATAATGGTATTTTTGCCTCTTTTGCAATTTTTTTTGCAACTTCTTTTGCATTGTACTTTGGAGTTGCTTCTGATTTATATGAGCTATCGTGTTCCTCATCTATTATGATAATTCCTAAATTTTGAACTGGTGCAAATATTGCTGACCTTGCACCTATTACGATTTTGGCTTTTCCATCTTTTATTCTTTTCCATTCATCATGTCTTTCCCCAATTGATAATTTACTGTGTAAAACCGCAATTTTTTCTTTTCCAAATCTCGATATAAATCTGTCTAACATCTGTGGAGTTAATGAAATTTCTGGCACTAATACAATAGCTGATTTATTCTCTTTTATAGCTTTATCTATTAATTGCAAATACACTTCTGTTTTTCCTGAACCTGTAACACCATATAATAAAAACTGTTCATATTTATTATTATCAATTGTTTCTGCTACCTTGTTAAACGCTTTTTCTTGTTCATCTGTTAATTTTAAATTTTGAGTACTATCTACTTTTTTACTATTTAATGGATTTCTTTCAATATTTTTTTCCACCAATTCTAAATATTCATTTTTTATAAGAGTATTTACTATAGCTCTTGAGCAGTCTGTAAAAGCTTCTATTTCTGGGATAGTACATCCTTCATTATCTTTTATAAAATTTAATATTCTTATTTGTTTATCAGATTTAATTTTTGCACTTTCTATATCAAAGCTAATTTCATCAAAATCTTTTTTTAAGTAAACAACATTTATTTTTTTATCTTGAATTCTATTATTTACATTTTTAGTTCTTGTCCCCGGTGTTTGCATTAACTTAATGCACTCTGAAACATTACAAAAATATCTTTTAGCCATCCAATTTGCAAGTTCTATTTGTTTATCTGTTAGCCCAGTTTCCACTTTAGCTATATCTTTAATCTCAAACTCTGAACTTTGCTTTATTCCTACAACGTGTGCTTCTTCTAAAGTCTTAAATCTACCAAATGGCACCAAAACTTTACTTCCTATAAATACCATGTCTTCTAGTTCTTTTGGTATGTTGTAGTCAAATGTTCTATTCAATTTTTTTGCTGTGCTATTTATAATTACTTCTGCTACCATTTAATCATTCTCTCCATTTTATTTTTTGAAATTATATCACAAAAAAAATCTATATTCAATTGAGTTTATTTATTTTATGTGTTATAATATTTTTCAAAATTTATAATAAAATGAATTAGGTGATTCCATGGATGAAGAAAGATTTAAATTAACAAAAAGAGCCGGAATTTTTGGAATTATTGGAAACATATTTTTATTGATTATAAAAGCAATTGTTGGTTTTGTTTTTAAAAGTCACGCTATGATTGCAGATAGTTTTAATAGTGCTGGTGATATTTTTGCGTCATTAATGACTTTTATTGGTAATAAAATTTCAAGTGTTCCAAATGATGATGACCATAATTTTGGTCATGGTAAAGCCGAATATATATTTTCAATGTTTATTGGAATTTCAATGATTTTTGTTGCCACAAAATTATTTTATGATTCTATTTCAACTTTAATTTTAGGAAGTGAGCTTCAATTTTCATGGCTTTTAATTTTAGTTTGTATTATAACGGAGCTCAACATATTGTTTTTATTACAATTTGTTTGGATGGTAATAGATATAAAAAAACCTACCTGAAAATAAAGGTAGGTTTTTTATTTACTTTATCCTGTTACTACATATACACTTTGTGTACTATTATTTATATTTTTACTATTTAATGCTTTTAATTTCTTCCTCTGTTAATTGAGTAAATTTTAAAATTTGCTTAATTGGCATTTTTTCTTTTAGCATCTCTTTTGCAATTTTAAATTTATTTTTTCTTTCTCCGCTCTTTTATTCCGTTCTCTTTTTCCCATATTATAACGGCTTTGTGTTTCTTTTTCTAACATTTCCATTACTGCTAACATCTTTTCATCCTCTCCCTTCAATTCTTTAATAATTTCTTCCATTTTTGCTTTATCTAGTTTATCTGATAAAATTATAGTAACAATTCTAGTCATTACTTCTTTATCTTGATTTGCTAATTTGGGTATTATTTTTTTTAAATAATTTTCCATTTCTTCACTATTTTTTGCCTTTTCAAGTAACATGACTTTTGATATTAATGTGTCTTCTTTTAAAAGTTCTTCTTCTGTAAAATCGTTAACATCTACAATTTTATAATTTGCTAACTTTATATCTAATCCTTCTATTTTTTCCTGGCTATCTTCTATAAATGTTTTGGCATTCCATTTTCTTTTCCCTGTATACAGTACTATTGGAATTACTTTTGGCATTTTATATGATTTGTTTTTTATTTTCTTTTCATCTATAGCACTTTTCATAATTTCCATTTCATATTCTAAAATTCTATATGACATTGAATAATCTATTTTTGTTTGTTGTTCTATTAAAAAGAATATGTTTTTATTCTTCTCTTTATAAACAATATCTGCTTCTTGATTTTGAAATATCTTACTTACAAAGCTGCTATTATATTTTTCTATTTCTTCTTCTTTTAGTTTTATTTTTAAGGCTTTATTTATAAATTTTACTGCGTCACTTTTGTTGTCTAGCAATGTTCTAAATACTCTATCGTGTTCTTTTCCTAAATGATATTCACATTTTTCTTCTGCTACTCCTTCATTTTCATTTGTATTTATTTTATATATTTTTTCCCATGCATTGCTTTTTTCGGCTATCTTTTTCCATAATCTTTCAAATGTTTTTTGATATTCTAAATAGTCTTTATATGTAAATGTTTCTATATTACTTCATCTCCTTTATTATAATATTTGTTGTTTGTTTTGTCAATATTTATTTTATAGTTAATCTAAAATTTTATAATTAACTATAAATCTCTTGCATCACCTCATATTCTTGTTTAATTTTAATTTTTGGATTTTTTAAGATTTAATTTTTGAATAAAAATTTTATTGAGTATAAGAAGCAACTAATGTGCTAAATAGAATAATCTATTTAAAACACATACAGTTGCTTTTGTAAATACAATTTTCATAATTTGATGTAGATTTCATCGCAAAATTCGACATATTTTAAACGGCAACAAGCACGGCGCGGAACCCATTGTAGTAAATGCTAAGGCCTTCACTACGAGAGAAACAGAACAAACCAGCACTGGCTCTAACCCATAAATAGCCTCCACAATGGAAGAACGGAAAACTGTAACCCGTAAAGTTAGAGTAGTCTGAATACCATGAAGTGCCACCTGTTCCTTCTGTTGATGTTTCTCTTATTGCGTCTCCATATATTTTTGCATTTGCTTCATAATTCTTTTGAGAAGCTGTATTATAATCTGTTACTCCAGAATCGTCACTTGGATATACTGTTACATATGCTGTACTTTCATATGTTGTATTTTCTCCATCAGTTTTAGTTACAACATTTATTAATGAACTACCATATGTTGTTAAATTACCATTACCATTTGCAACAAGTGCTGCTGTTCTTTCCCATGTTCCTCCTGACATATCATATATTCCATATATTGTTCCTGTTGAACTTGCCTTTTGTCCTTCTTTTTGTGTCCATACATATACGTCTGCTGCTCTATCGTTTATTGCTCCTATTGTTGTTTCTATTGGATCTGCATTTTCTGTTTTTCCACAGCATCCTGTTACTGCATATACACTTTTTGTGCTATTATTTAAATTTGCATTATTTATATATATATTTGTTCCATTTAAACCATATTGGCTTTGGCTTAAGTATGCTACTGCTCCCCATTCACTATTTTTAATTAAATGGCTATCTGCATTACTTGAACTTAATCCATATATATTATTTTTCCCTGTTAAATTCTTTGAAATATTATACGCATCATTATGGTTTATATAATTCATTGAATATGTTAAACCTTGGAATGTTGGATATTTTATTGCAGTTGATGTTTCATATTCTCCATCTAGCCAGTTTCTTGCCGTTAAAGTTGTATCTCCTTTTCCATCATTTTCTACAGATGAAACATAAGCTGTTGTTTGTGTATAATTTACAGCACTTTCCACTACTTTTGCACTGTTATTTCCACTTGCATATCCTGCTTCAAATTTTGCTACCCATATTCCTGCTAATTCTTTATTCCAACCACCATTTGCATAATTTATACTGCTCTCATTTGTAAATGCTGGATGCACTGTATATCCTGTTGTAGTATCTATAGTTTCGTCTACTGTTTTTTGTCTTTTAGCTGTTTGAATCTCTCCATTTTCATCATAATAATTATCTGTCGTTCCTATTAAAAATTTTACATCTATACTTCCATATTGTGTTTTACTTGTACTTACTGTTTTTTTATTTTCATCTGTATAATATGTTATTTTATATGCATATCTTGGTATCCATACCCACATACTTCCATCTTTTGTTTGTGAATTTGCCCAATTTTTTGCTGTATAATCATACCACTCATCATTTGTATATGTTGTTGTTTCTACCGTTCCTTCAGTAGTATCTGTTGGTTCTGTAAATTTTATTGGTGTCATTCCAGTTAATAATTCTGGACTATTTACTCCATTATTATATTCAAAAGCAAAAACGTCTTTACTACCTAAATCTATTTCATCACCATGTACAACTTTAATATTATATTTTCCATCTTCTTTTACATAAAAGCTCAAATCATTACTTGTTTCCCAATATGAACTTTCATCTAATTTATATTTAACTTGCCATTTATCTACATATCCATTATATTGTATATTTGATATCTCAATTTTCCACTTATTATCCTCTTTTGTAGTATTTACATCAAAACTACCAAATTTTTCATTTTTATCATTATAACGTACATTATATATTTCATTTTCAATCTGGTCTATCATATAATATGTAGTTCCTTCATATTCAAAGCCTTTTGGATAAATAACATACCTATACTCAACACTTATTAAATAATCTCTTTCTATACTATCTAGTCCTAATTCATTTTGTATACATTCTTTATTGCAATATCTAAAACTACTTTGTATTTTTTCTTTTTCCTTATCTGAAGTATCTTTATAAATTACATTTGATATTATTTCTATATTAAGTATATTTTTTTGTTCTGCGCTTAAATCTAATCCTATATTTTTTTCATTACTTTGATTTAGTTCATTTACTTTACTTTGCATTACTTTTAATTCAGTTTTAAATTGAGTAAATTTTGCTGAATCAATTGTTGAAGTTCCTACTGTAGTTCCTATTGTGACTAAAATAAGTAATAATATTATTGTTGTTACTAATGCTATTAAGGTTACACCGTTTTCTTTTGTTTTCATACTTGTCCTCCTAGACATATTTAAATATCTGGCTGGGGTACTGTGATTCGAACACAGGAATGTCGGAGTCAGAGTCAAAATATAACATTTTCTATTTTATTCTCTTATAGCCCACACTATGCTTATTAATAACATTTTCCCAGCCTTTAACATTCTATACCATTCTATAATATACTATATTTTTCTAAAGAAATTGGACTAGTTTTGGACAAGTCAATTTTTTTAAAAATATATTTCTATTAATTCTTTACTTTCTTTAATATTGTAACCTAAATCACAACATTTTTCAAGCATAATTCGAATCATTTGTTCTTTCTTATTATATTTTTTACTTAATTCTAACACAATATCCCTTATTATATCTTTTGTTACTTTCATTAGCAACTCCTCTCTTTCGTGAAAAAATTTTTTTCATAAGAGGGGTTATATTTCTTTTTAATTATATCCTTTCCATAATTTTTTGTAAATATTTTTTCATTATTTTCTTCGACAATTTTCATTTTTTATACTCCTGTTATTTATTTCATCCGAGCTCTTTTGATGTGATTATTGTATATTAGATTTTATCAAAGTATTAAAATATTTTATGAAAGTAGTTTTTTCTTTTATAAAACGACATTGTTCGACAAATTTGGCTTTTTTTATTTCCGGATTTAAAAATCTCCAACTCCTTTTATTTCAATACTTCCAAGTTCATATAAATCTGTAATTCTAAAAGCCAATGCATCTGCTATTACTACCATCTCTGCAAATAAAACTTCATCTGCGGGAATTTTATTGTTTTCTAAGTCTGACAAATACTCTCTTTCTATTCCTGTCATTTCTTCTAATTCCCTCAAGCTCATTCCTTTTTCTTCTCTTTTCTCTTTTATTTTAAATTTTATTGTCATGTTATTCACCTCAAGATTTAATATATCCAAAATAGTTTATAACATACATTTTATCCACTATGGTGGAAAATTACTATTTTTATACAAAGAAAAAGTCCCATTATTGGGACTAACTATGCAATTTCTTTATGTTTCTCTTTAGATTCTCTCTGGATTTCTTTCATTATGCTTTCATAACTCTTTTTTGACATAAATTGCAAACTCTGTATGCTTAATAAGTTAAATCTTTTTGCTAATTCTGTATACTGCTTTCTTGTTAATTTTATTCCTAAGATTTTTATCATTAGTAGTGAATTGTTATATGCTTCGTTCATATTCATCACCTCATATGTATTATAACACATTATGTTAAATTGATGTGTCGAACGGTGTCGGAAATTTTACAAAATTGCATTTTTAGTTTGTGAAATTCATTGACTTTTATATTTTATTTTGATATTATATTTTTATCGTTTGAACACTCACCTTGACAACTTAGTTGTATTAAGTAACAACTAGTTGTTATGCAAATAATAGTTAGTCGCTACTATCATGCAACTAGGTTTCGACTTATTTGCAACACGAGGAGGTGAGTGAATTGGAAACGCTTTTGGTAATTACAATAATATTCTTTTCTTTAGGCTTTGCAATTGAAAAAGCTACAAACTTTTTCAAGGAAATAAAATCTGGTTCAGCTAAATTAGCTAAAGGTTTTGAAGCAAAACTATCAATTGTTCCAATTGATAGCAAAAAAAGTGAAGTAAGTGCCACTAACACAAACTCCACAAACGATAACTTAGATTAGTTTACTAATCTGTAAGGAGCTTTGCTCCTTATTTTTTATTATATTCATTATTTATATTTTTATCACATGTATTTCTAGAAAGTCAATGCTTTTATCTAATGTTACACAAAAGTTAAAATCTTGTAACAAAATTGTAACATTTCTTTTTCTATCTGTCAATATTATATCATGAATTTTATGTAATTTCAAGTAGATTTTGCTTATTTTTAGCCAAAAATCAAGTCTTCAAAATCAATTTTAAGCCATTTTAATTTTTAAGTAATATACTTACATAGCTTGATTTTACTATATTTTAAAGAATTTTATTTTTTTTTGAAAAAGTACTTGACATATACGTATATACGTAGTATAATAAATACAGTTAAGGAGGTGATGACATGATAGTAAAAATCAAAAAGCTTATAGCTTCCCACTACCAAATGAAAAAGCTACAAGCTCACCGCAAACAACTTTGGTCTGACATCATTGAAATACATCATTTGTTTGACTAAGTCTTGAGAGGATAATTCCTCTCTTGCATTTATATTATAATATATGATAACTAAAAAATCAAGGAGGAATTAACTATGGAAGAATTTAAAAGAAATTATAAAGCCGAATGGCAAAAAGAAAAAGAAACTAAAACTTCTAGATTATTAAAAATTGATAAAGAATTAAATAAACATTTATCAGATAAATTAAAACAAGATAATATTTCTTATTCTCAATTTGTTCATATTTGTATTTATAAATATTTAGATGGAAAATTAGATTTAAAATAAGGCAAGCTGAAATTAATCAACTTGCCTTTTAATTTTATAATACATTAATTTTAAATGCTTCTAATCTTAAAGATTTTCCTTCTGTACCTATTCTAATATTTGTTCCTTTTGAGCTTGGCATCCAACCTACATCTTGTATATGTTCTTTAACTTCTAGTTCTTTATTAGATTTTATTTCTATTGCCTCTATTCTTCTGCTTTGTCCAGTTGTTCCTGCAACTTGTCCATTGCTTACCCAGTCTGACCAGCCTTTATCTTGCATATGTACTCTGTAGCTTAAATCTAATCCATTATGCCCTTCTAATATTATAGCTTCTATTCTTTTGCCTTCTCCTTCTGTTCCTGCTAATTCTCCAGCGTTTTCCCAGTTAGTCCAGCCTTTATCTTGAATATGTACTTTATATGTTAGTTGTGAGCCTGTTATTTTAGTTTGGTCATTTGCTCTTAATACTCCTAAAAATCCTTTATAATTATGATTTACTTTATGAACTGTTTTACTTCCCCAATTCAAATCATATGAATTAAAGTTAGATGTATTTCCTTCTCCTGTTGCTATTGCTATATGTCCATATGTATTTCCTAGTCCAGCTCCCCACACTACTATATCACCTTTTTGCGGAACGAATGTAGGAGTATTTGCTATTCTATTAAATGCATTTTTTAGTGGCAAATTATTATAATTCAAATAATAATCTTTTGCATTTCCCCAAGCTCCTGGATTTAATCCAAATACTTTATTTAAATACATTTTGGCTAAATCTACACATTGTACTCCTGCTACTCCGTCATAGTCAATTGATTTTCCGTTATATGTATTTATAAATTCTTGATAATTCATAACTATTCCTCCTTGTTATTTATTGCTTTTTGCCCTAACAAATATGTACCTATTACACCTTGTACTACTGCAATAACTTGTACTATTTGTATTGCATATGGTATTGTTATTCCATCAACTGCATTTATTCCTGCAACTAACGCACTTACTATTGCTAGTATATTTGTTAAGTATTTTGCTATTGTTTTTAATTTTTCCATATTATTTCACCTCTTACATAAATTTACTTAATCCTAACGCAAAAGCTATCGCTGTTAATACAATTCCAGTTATAAAAGAAATTACCTTACCGTTTACTTGTTTTTTAGTGTCTTCATAATCCTTAATTGGCTTTTCTTCTATTATTTTTAAACGTTCATTCATTTTGTTTTGGTCTTCTCTCATTGCTTTCATTTCTGTTGCTATTTCTCTTACACTTAATGTTAAGTCATATATATTTTCTACTTTATTTTCAACAACATCTATTCTTTTTGTATTTGACTTTTCTCGTTCTTCCAAGTGTGCTACTTTTTCAATTAGTTCTGTATCTTGCATTATTCTTCCTCCTTGGCTGTTTCTTTATTTTCAGTTTGTTCAACTTCTTCTGTTGTTTCCTCTGCAGTTTTTTCTACATTCTCTACTATATCTTCTGCTATCTCTTCAACTTTCATTGACTTTTCTTGCTCTTCTGCTAAATATGTAATTAACTCTTCATAGTCTTTTGCATTTATCTTATTTTTATCTGCAAGTTTGGAAGCTTCTATTATTGCATAATCTACTGTATATACATTACTTTTATATAAGTTTATTACTGCATTTTTAAATAGTTTTGATAAATCTACCATACTCTACACCCCCTCACTTGCGTTATTTACTGCTAATGCTTGTGTATTATTTAATAATGTCTCTAAATCTTTTACATAGTCTAAGCTTAGTATTGCTTTACTATCTGTTGTTATGTTTGTTACGTTTTTATATGTTCTTGCGTTGTTTAGTTCTTCTAATATTTGGCTTTGTTCTTCTGTACATTCGATGTCTATTGGTGTTTCTAAAGGATAATCGACATATGTTTCATTGTTTAATAAATATGTTTTTAATTTTGCTATACTGTTTTCAATTAATGGTAAATATACATATTGATTTCCATTCCATTGTGAAAATGCTATTCCGTTTTGAACCTTTGGTAAATTCCATTGTGTAGTTTTTACAAATCTATTAGAATAACAATTAAACGTATTATTAACTAAATATCGTGGTGCAAAATCATTAAATAAAAATCCAAATATTGTTTCTCCATCTTGATATTGCCAAGTTTCGTTACCAGTAAATGTATATCTATATATATTATGCCTCTCATACCATTTGCCATCTTTCTTTATAAATGTATCTCTTATATCTCCAATTGCTCTGAATGGTTGTTGCATTGGCACTATGTATGATTGTTCTTGATGTTCTTCGTATGAAGATGTTTTATTTCCTACTTCTAATTGCAGTAAATAATTATTACTTGTTATATAACTCGCTTGTGCACTATATGTTCTTATAGAGACATATTCTTCATTGTCACCAATTGTTATTGTTTCTTCACCACTATATCTTATAAAATTTTTGTTTTTATCAAATAGTACATATGCTGTTTTCCCTACATAATTTTTATTTTTATCAAATAATCCACCTATATAAGTTTTTCCTTTTTCTACTTTTATTTGTTTACTTGAAACAAAATTTGTATCATACTCGAATACTCCTGTGTTATTCCAATAGCCTTTTTGTATATCTCCAACACGATTCTTATTACATTTTGTTATTTTAGTTGAACCCATACCATATTTGCTGTATCCTCCTACTTCTGTACCTTCAACTATCTTTATATTTGATATTTCATAATTATAAGTCGTTCCTTTTGATATACCTTCTAGTACAAATGTAATAGAGTCTATATCTTCTTTTGAAGTAAATGTAACCTTATCTCCTGATGTTTTTATAGTCATAACATTTGTTCCAGCTTTCTTCAATTCAAGTTTAAAAGCATTACCTGCGTTTTTTCCATATAACGTGTAGGTTTTCCCCTTTTTAAAATCAATTTTTATACTAGTTCCATAAGCATACGTATCTGTTGCTGTTCCTGTTATTTTTATTCCCGTATCAGTTTGTGTGAATGTAATTCCATAACTTGTGCGTACTCCTATTTTAGAAACGTCTAATAAATTTACATTATCCCCAACTGTTTTTATCTCGCTTGGATAGTCTGGACTTGGCATCGCTCCATATTGTTCGTAACCTTTATCTTTATTTTCATAGTCAGTTAATAAAATATCTAATGTACCACTTACTGTTTTTCCAGTAAGTTGTTGCTGAACATATATTTTTTGTATTATATCTCCAGCATTCAAAGTTACATCTGGTCTTATTGGAACATATTCTACTGATGTTTTTCCACTTCTAATTAGTTGAACTATAAAATTTGCATTCTCTAATGTTCCATAATTTCTTAAATACATTTTCTTTGTTACTTCTAAATCATTATAATTTACTAATTGAACTGTAAAACCAGCCGTAGTTGTTCCCGAAAATGATATACTAGAGTCGTTATTTTTTGTTACCGTTACACCATTTACAGTTCTTGATGAAGTATTTGTCTTAAATTGATTATACCCCTCTCTCGTCTCCTGCTCATGATTTCCACTTATTCCAATTCTCGCTCTACAATTGCTACTATCTTCTACATGTATGTATTCTCCACTAGCTTGTCCTCTTATGCTTGATTGATAAAAATCTTCTTGTATTTCTTTTAACTCTTTTTCTAGTTCTATTTTTTCGTTTTGTAATTCCACTATTTTATTATCTTGTTCAGTATCTTTCTTATTTATTTCTTCTATATTATCTTGTATTTCAGTTACTTTACCATCAACATTAGTAGTTATTTTATCTATTTGTCCTTTTATAGCTGTTGCCATTTTTTCTGAATATAAGTCTAAATCAGCAAGATCATTAGATTCAAAAATTGGTATATCATAATCTATATTTTTCAAATTACTCTTCTCCTTTCAATTGATTTACTGTAAATTCTTTTAATTTTGATACTGTTAATTGTTTAATTTCGATATATGTTAAATATCTAATTACTTTTACTTTCAATTTAAAAATAGAACCAGTTTCTATGTGGTCTGGTTCTACTATTTTTTCTATTATTTTTTGCATATTTTTATCCTTTCTCAGCTAGCACAAAATAATATTTTTGTGCTAAGCGGTTCTTTATCAGGCGGAAACAATTTAGAATTAAATTATCCATCTGGATTAACAAAAGATAATTGTGTTTGCATTTCAGCTATGTTTCAAAATCCTGGCAATGGAATGTGGGGATTAGCAGGAGGCATATTTAATAGTTCATCTTATGTTTCAGGTTCAATCACAGCTAAAGTATCTTTGTCGTCAAAAATAAATGTTCAAATTAGAAATTTACAAGTAGTTGATGGTGAAAATCAAACAGTTTATGCAAATTCTAGTCCTAGTGCAAATTTCAATTATAAGATAGTATTGATGAAAATTAGCTAATTTTCATTAGTACTATTTTGTAATATAAAGTTTTTTTGGCTGTGTTACTATTAAAACCATAAATTCTAATTTTATTTTCATTTGTACCTAATAAAACACAAAAAGGTTCTGCACCTATAAGCATTCCAATAGATTTATTACTTTCTAAATCCGTAATACCATAGCCATAACCACAACTTTCTAAATTTTGAACATTTCTTCCTGCCGCAATAAGTATACAGTTATTTTTATTAAGGCCAGTTGGAAAGTCTATATCTTTACTTGAAGATTTGTAAGTTCCTGTGCTAGAACCATCAATAACAAAACTCCCTGTTAGCACAAAAATATTATTTTGTGAAGTATTAATTGTGACATTTCCACTTCCATCAAAATTAGCACTTCCCTTGACTGCTCCACCTATTGCAATGCTTCTTGCTGTTTGCAATTTTGTTGCTGTAGCACTATTTCCGTGTACACCCCTTTGCACTATTTGCAGTTGTAGCAGTAGAAGCATTACCAGTACAACTACCAGAAGAACCACTGCAATTACCTGTGACATTTCCTTTGACATTTCCTTCTATTCCTCCTTCAAAAATTGTTTTTCCCTTTACTGTTCCACCTGTACTTTTTAATAAATAATCGCTCCCATCTTTAACATTTGCTAATTCTTGTTTTATTTCAGCCATTACTTTTTCGCAATCTGCTTTTATTTGAGCATATATACCTGTAAAACTTAAAAATTTTCTAGTATCTTTAAATTCTATTATACCTGTACTTCCTGTTCTAAAACGGGCAAATTCTAGCTGATAGATATTATTTTCACCATTATACATATTTATATCTTCTTGAGTTACACTTGGATATGCCGAACTTGATTCTAATATTTTAAATGAAACTTGTTCAAAAACATCTTTTGTTGAATCTTTTGATAAATCTATCTCTAAAATTAATAAGCAATATGACGTATTTGTGCCAACATTTACTGTCTCTGTATCTATTACTGCAACTGGTCTTCCTGCTATTTCACATAATCCCTCTGCAATAGTTATAGAATTATTTGTTTTGCTTATATTCATACCATAAAAAATACCATCATTTTTATTTAAAAATTCTTGATGTATTCTAGCATCTACTTCTGCATTTGCTAACTGATTTGTAAATCTAAAACCTTTTATCATTATTTATTCCTCTCTTTCAATAATTTATCTATGAACTTGATTCTCATATTTCCACACGTTATACTTATAAAGTTATCGCCAGTATCTGAAATTGCTGAAATATAAGTATCTAATATTAGATTGTTATTAGTTCTAACATTTAGTGGTGTTCCTATCTTTAATTTATTTACATCAAATAATTTACTATTTCTATTTATGTTAAATGATATATAGTGATTGTATGTATTCGATTTAAATGTATCTAATGCTGTTTGTCTTGCATCCTCTGATTTTGCTGTATATACTGTTTCGATTTTTCCTGTTGCTCTATTTTTATTATCTTTGTCTTGTGTTGTAGTTCTATCGCTTAACAAATACCATTTTTGTACATCAGTATCAGTTTTCACAACTACTTTTGCTACTACACTCGTTTCGAATTTTTCTACATAATTACTTATATCTGATATAGTAGTATCTATCAATTGTGTTTCTGCTTCTTGTTTATATATAGATAATTTTATTTTTCCATCTTTATATGAAAAATCTAAAATAATGTTATAATTTTGACTACAGTTTGTAATAAATGTATGAAAATTATAAATGCCATTATCTGTATCTATTGATTTAGTTATTTTAGTATGTGTTTTTATTTCAACATCAAGCCAATTTATATTTAAATAAGTATCATCTGAATTTGTAAAATTATCATAAATTTCTTTTGCAATAAAATCTTCTACTCCGCTTGTACTCATTAATTTTTCATTTGACAATATAATTTTTCTGTTAAAAATGTTTGAAATATATTCCAGTGAAACCTTTCTTTCCTTTTCTCCATCTTCATTTTCTATATCTTCAATCATTCCAATATAATCAATATTTGCATTTCTTTGCAAAATAACAATATCTCCATTTTCAGCATTTATTTTTTTCATTACTTTGAATATTGTTTTTTTGTTTGTTTCTTCATCTATCACATATTCGTAATTTTCAAACTCAATTTCATCCTTTATTTCTAAATCATTTTTATCTAAAAAGTAAACTATAGTTTCCTCTGATTTGTTTATTTTTTGCTCTTTTGCCCAAATTTGAATTTTTTTATTGGATTTTTCTTCATTATTTAATAAATCTTTAAAAGTTATCTGTGCATTGTATATTCCTCCAACACGAGGAGCTTCTATTTCAGCTTCATAAAACCCACTTTGTTTGTTAAAAATAAGAGTATACTCTTTATCATTAAAACTTGCTTTTACTTCCATTATTTACACCGCCTTGTACTGTGGAAATATAACTAATTTAGCATTTGCAATATCATCATCTGCCGTTAGTCTAATTTCAGAAACTCCGAGTGGTAACTTAAATATATTTTGTTTTTGTATATCAATGTATTCTTGTTTCCAAAGATTTTCTAATGTCCCATCTGTATTTTGCTTTTGTATATAAATTTCTCCTGTTTTACTTGAATATAACAATTTTTCATATTCTTTTATAGTTATTGGTATTTTTATACTAGCGAACTCTTCGTCATCAATAAAAATAGAAATAGATGGATTTTGCACAAATCCATCTATTTCCACTTGAAATGGTGCTTCAATATGTCCTTTATTATTAAATTGAATTGCTCTAATATTATAGTCTATATATCTACTATTCCACCTATAATCATATCTCATTTCATCTTCATATGTTTCTATTTTAAATATTGTTTCATTTTGTTCATACCACAATGACTTACTTGCAAATTCAACAGGACAAGCTAACCATTTACCTTTTTTTTCAGTTTTTTCAATTTTCTTTAGAATAACATCTCGATAATACGTTCTTTCTCCTGTTTCAAAAGGAACAATATATAGCCACTTCAATTTTAATGAACTTTCTATAAAATCAACAAATTCTTTTATTTTATCATATGAACGAAAATATGCAATTCCATTTGGATTACTTTGTTCAATTTTTCTATTATTTTCTATAAATTCGAATCCTAATTGTACAAAATCTATACTATATGAATACCCTAAATTGCCAGGAGATGTTAGAAAGCATCCTTCATTTAAATTATCAAGTCTAAATTGTTGTCCTTTTTCATTTTCTATTAAAAATCTTCTTACTTTCATTTTTTCATCTCCTTTTACATAACTTCTCCTAATTCGTTATTAACCGAATCGATAACAAATTTTGATACGGTTTCTTTATCTATAATTACTTGAGCATTCAACTTTTTAATAGCAGTTACAAACGAATTTGTGATATTTTCTAATGTCAACTGATTAGAACTATCTATTTTTGTTACTGTTGAACTAACATCAAATTCAGTTGGAATAGAAGCAGACATATCATTTGACACAGCCTTCATAGTATCTGAAAATCCTTCTCCTACACCTAATGCAAGATTTGTTCCTATTTCATCTTTAAATACTTTCGATGGTGAATGTATTCCAAAAAAACTTTTTATTCCATTTAATATATTTCCACACCATTCTTTAACTTTGCCCAACAACCAGTTTTTTGCATTTTTTATTCCTTCCCAAATACCTGATACAAGATTTTTCCCAACTTCATGCATATTAGAGAAATAATTTGCAAAACCTCTAACTAATGAACCGATAATTTGAGGGATTTTACTAATTAACTGAGGAATAGCTTTTATTAGTCCTTCTGCAAGTTTTATTGTAAGTTTAATACCCGCTTGTACCAATTTGGGTACATTATTTGATATAGCAGTATATAATTTATCTATAATAACAGGTATTTTATCAATTAATTGTGGTAAAGCATTTACCAGTCCTTCTGCTAAACCAATTAGTAATTGTATACCAGCATCAATTATCATATCTATATTACCTAACAATGAATTTGCAATTGTTACAATAGTCTCTACCATTTGAGGAACTAAAGTAGGCATTTGTTCGGCAAGTCCTTGTACTAATGCAACAATAATCTGTATTCCGCCATCGATTATTTGCGGTAGCATTTCAATTAAAGTCATTAACAATGTGTTTATTATTTGATTTGCCCCTTCCATAATTGCAGGTAAATTTGTCATAATACCTTGTAATAATGTATTTAATATTTGAACTCCAGAATCCAACAATGTTGGCAAGTTTTCATTAATTTTTGTAATAACTGCTGGTAATACTGCTGTAATACCGTTTGCTATTTCTTGAACTCGTGGTAATATATTTTGGCTGGCTGTCATTACACTGTCTACTAAATTATTTACCAAATTTCCTACGTTTCCAGTATCACCTGTTGCTATTCCTGTCAACATATTTTGCCACGCTGATTTCATTGCAGAGACAGAACCTTGAATCGTTGTACTTGCTTCTTTTGCCGTTGTTCCTGTTACCCCCAGTTCACCTTGTATTACATGAATTGCTTGATAAACATCATTCAAATTACTAATATCATATTTAATTCCTGTGACCTTTTCTGCATCCGAAAGTAATCTTTGCATTTCTTCTTTGGTTCCACCATATCCTAATTTCAAGTTATCTAACATCGTATAATTCTGTTTTGCAAATCCTTGATAAGCATTTTGTATTAATGTCATATCTGTTCCCATTTTGTTTGCATTATCTGCCATATCTGTTACAGCCATGTTCCCAACTTCAGCAACTTTTGCTGTATCTCCATTTAATGATTGAAGTAAACTAGCACTAAAACCTGTTATTGTTTCCATATAATCATTTGCAGATAATCCTGCTGTTTTATATGCATTATTTGCATAATTCTCAACTGTACTAGCATTATCTTTAAATAACGTTTCAACTCCACCTACAAGTTGTTCATAATCTGCATAACTATCTAATGCATCTTTTCCAACACTTAATAATGCTGAACCAACTTGTTTGACAGCACCTGCTACTGATTTCAAACCACTTGTAATAAAATCTCCTAAAACATTTGCTTTTAGCAAATCTCCAAATTTTATTGCTCCTTGTCCTGCATCATCAAAACCATTTTTCATTTCCTTAAGCTCTTTATTATTTTTATCTGTTGCATTTTCCATTTGTACTAATTGTGTTTCTGCATTGTTCAGTTGAGTTTTAAAAGTTTTTACTTTTTCATTATTTGAACCATATTCTTTCTCCGCTTCTAATAACGCACTTCTTAAGCTGTTAATTTTTTCTTTTTGTTCTTGTATTGTAGTATTCATATTGCTATATGCTGACTTGGTATCTTTTATTGTTTTATCTCCTGACGCAAATTGAGTATTTGTCAATTTCAGTTCACTTGAAAATTCTTTTAAATTAGTTGATATATCTCTTAAAGCTTTTCTATATTCACTTTCTCCAGTTAATTTGACTGTACCACCAAAACTTGTTGCCATTTTCTCACCTTCTTTATTTATAAAAATCTATATAATAAAGAAAGGCCTTGGGTAACTACTTCACTAACTCTGTGCGTGCGTGTTCCTCACTCTTTTCTTTTTGTATTCGTATTTTATTTTTGCATCTTGTGCATTTTATTTCTCCATCAATGTGATTTATAAAAATCAGAGTTTGTCCACATTGAGGACATTTAATTTTTTCTAATTTACTCATCGCTAAACATTTCTCCTTGATGATTTATTCTTTCTTCTATTTCTTCATATGTTATATGTTTTAATTTAAAATCATAATCGTTTTTATAATGCTTATATAATTTCAGAAATTTTGATAAAGTCATTCTCCCCACTTCTTTTTCACTAAAACCTAATAAGCAATGTCCAATAAATAATATCCACGAGAAATCAATAATAAATTCTTCATCCTCGTGGATTACACGTTTTTTTCTTCTTCGTTAGTCTTTGTTGATTCAATTACTGTTTCTTGAACTTTATCTGTTAATTTTTTCATTCCTAATTCTGTTATAATTCTTCCTACTTGTTTTGGTGTTACAAATACTCTTTTAGTTTCTAGATTTTCGTTTTCAATGTCTATTCCTTCATTAATCATTTCCGTTATTCCAAACTTTAATGCTCCTATGTTTACTTCTTTTTCTTTGCCATCTGTCATATCTCCCCATTTTTCATATGAACCATATTTTTCTTGTATTTTTTCAATTACGTTCATTGTAAATGCCAATGGATATTCTATATCTCCAATTTTAAAATGTTTTATAGTATTTGTCATTTTTTACCTCCTAAAAAATTAAAAGTAGACTAAAAAATAGTCTACTTTTATTTAAATTATTTTGATGGTGTTAGTAATTCATCTAGATATGCTTGAGCTTCTGGTAATGTTGCAAATGTTTTCATTTTTCTCCAAGTTCCAATTTTCATACCATTAATTTCTTCTTCTAATTCTTTCAAATCTGCTTCAATAGATACTGTATTGTATTCTATTGATTCCCCTTTTGTTTTTCTATCTGCAGTTACTTTTGTTATTTGAATACGTGGTAAAAATTCCACTTTATAACTTTTTATCCCTTTATATACTTTAGTAACAATATGACCATAACCAATTTCTGGTGCTATATCTTCTGAATTGTCTATAACTTCTTTTTCAGTAATTGTACATCCTTTTATATCTGCATACACTTCATCAGTAACATCATCAACTGTTATATTTACAGTTCCGCCTTTAAATGATGTGTCACTTTCTGCTTCTATATCATCTGCATAAAGTTTTGTGCTATGTTTTTCTGGATTTGGTTTTGCATTAATTAATCTTCCCAAAATTGGTACTATTGATTCTTTTTCTAATGCTGCATATTTCTTTGTAACATAATCTATTTTATTATATTTTGCTGTTCTTAATCCTATACTAGCCATTTATATACCTACCTTTCCTAAAAGAACATGTTTTGTGATATAATCCTGTTTCTTCTTCAAAAAATTCTTGACTATCTCCAGCCCATGTCCAATCATTTTCCTTCATTTTTCCTTTTATTGAACCCATTATT
>CAKPQY010000001.1 GCA_934179885.1 uncultured Clostridia bacterium | reverse complement strand
GTATATCTCTGTAATATGCAACATCTGATGGTATCTTCTTTCCTTCTGCTCCAAACTTCAAATTAGAAACAACCTGTTTTTTCGCAAAAATACCTAGAAAAACTATAATAAGTATAATTGGTATAAAATCAAATATTACAAAAGCCAATCCTATATCACCTATTCCACTACTATTAGATGTCCCTTGATATTTTTCACTTCCCTCTTCAGCCATATTTAAATAATATTCGAAATCATGATCTATAAAATTTGATGTATTAAATGTTTTACTTGGAAATTGTACCAACATTGTCATATATTCATCAGTATCAAGTCTACCATCAGATTGCATTTCTATATATCCATCATATACATATGCAGTTCCACCATAATTACCATATCCCCATACACCTACTGAGTCTGAGATATTGAAATTTGTATGAACTTTGATATACACACTACCAATTGAAGTAGAAAAATCATATGGTATAAAAGTCCAATAAAGCATTTGTGAATCTGTTAATTCAGATATAAACTTTGTTATATTATACTTTACTGTATACTTATGAGAACCATATTGGCTAATTCCCCAACATAACTCAACTCCATTTGAAATTTCATTAATCCCACATTTATATGCTTTATCTGATAATGAACCAGAAGTATTCCAAGATGATAATGTTGTATATGTATTTCCACTTTCTGAAACCGTTAAATTTTCGATTTTAGAATTTCCTAAATTATAATATGGATGGTATGCTTCAGTTCCTTTATCATTATAGCAATCCCACACTTCCGTAATACTTGCATCTCCATTATTATCAATATAAATATCCATTGATATTTTGCTTATTGAATTGGCTTCCACATTTTTACTTAATCCAAATATAAATAAACTAAATAAAATTATAAACGTAATTTTTAAATACCTTTTCATAATATCCCCCTTTTTATCAACAATATTATTTCATAATATTAGAATTTTTACAATAATATTTGTAAAAATCTATAAAAAGTCTTGTAAAATCATAAAAAAAACATTATAATATTTGTTATGCACCAGTAGCTTAGTTGGATAGAGTGTTCGGCTACGAACCGGAAGGTCGGGGGTTCGAATCCCTCCTGGTGCACCAAAATAGATACTGTTATCATTCAGTATCTATTTTTTATTTTTAATAAATAACTCCATTCATTTTATTATATTCTTCAAAAACTTTAATACACTCATCTCTATCCATTTGCTTTAAATCTAATAAATCTTTATTCTCACCTTTTATGAAATCATAAATAGTATCATCTCTAAAGCCAATTTCTCCAGCATCATTTTTTGTACAGCCATAATAAACCATTTTTATATTAGCCCAAATTATTGCAGATAAACACATTGGGCAAGGTTCACAAGAAGTATATAATATGTAGTCTGATAAATCATATGTATTTAATTTTTTACAAGCTTCCCTAATTGCTACAATTTCAGCATGTGCCGTTGGATCTTTTTCTTTTAACACTCTATTATTTCCATTTGCAATTATATTTCCATCTTTATCTATTATAATGGCTCCAAATGGTCCACCTTCACAATTTTTAATTCCAATTTCAGCATTTTCTTTTGCTTTTTTCATATATTTATCCATTTTTTTATCTCCCTCTTTTAGAATTATATTATTATTTTTTTATTTTTTCAATAACTCATAAAAACAATTTAATCAAATATACTTATACGGTGTGTTTTAATTGATAATAAAATCATTCAAAATAAATAAAAAAATAATAATTGCTATAATCTCGATTTTTCTTGTTATAGCACTAATTTCAAGTTATTTAATAATATCCCTATCAACAGAAATGAATTCTATATTTTTTTGGAGCAACTCAAGTACTATCAGTTTAAGCGAGGACGAAAATTATATAAAATGGGTAGATTTTAAAATAACATCTGATGTATTATCAAAAACAGCAAAATTAGATATTGACTCTCATAATTCTGATTCAAAAATCAAATACAATTGGATAGAGCTATTAGCATATCTTGCTTGTAAAAATGGTGGAAATTTTAAAAAATTTAACCAAAACGATTTGAATAAATTAATTGAACAATTAAAAAACGGTAAAACAATGGAAGATATTACTAAAAATATGAAATATTATAATTATTATTATGAAGCCTACTCTGCCGTTTTGGGTGGTTTTATTGGAAATTATTCTATAGAAACCGAAAACGAAGATGGCACAACTTGTTTTCAAGATAAATATGGAATAAAAGCATTTTTGCCTATTGCTAAAAATTATGCATTTAGCCATTATGATGACTTTGGTGCTTCAAGGTCATACGGTTTTAAACGTACACATTTGGGTAATGATTTAATGGGAAGTATTGGAACTCCAATTATTGCTGTTGAATCTGGTACCATTGAGCATCTCGGCTGGAATCAATATGGAGGCTGGCGCATTGGAATTAGAAGTTTTGACGGAAAAAGATATTACTATTATGCTCATTTAAGAAAGGACCATCCTTATGCTGCCGGTCTTACTGAAGGCTCAACAGTTACTGCTGGAGATGTAATTGGTTATCTTGGCATGACCGGATATAGTCTAAAAGAAAATGTTAATAATATTAATGTTCCCCATTTGCATTTTGGCATGCAACTTATTTTTGACAAGTCTCAAGTTGATGGAAATAATGAAATTTGGATTGATGTTTATAATATAATTGAATTTTTAAAGCAAAATCGTTCTTCTGTTTTTATGAATAATTCTGGAACTAAGGACTATGTAAGGAAGTATAATTTCAAGGAATAAATGTCCAAAAAATGTCCAAAAAGAACCGTCCCCATTGGACAGAAGTTGGAAGTTAGAAGTAGGAGGTCAGACTATGTTGTTTATGTTTTATTTGATTGACCTCTTATCTATTTTTTTCCGTAAAATAACTTCAATTGTTTTATTTATTTTTCCTCTAGAAATTTGTAGAGAAACAACATCATTGGGTTTCTTACTATAAATATATTCTCTTAAATCATTCATTGTATTTAAATCATTTCCATCAATTGAAGTAATTATGTCTCCCTCTCTTAAATCCGTTTTTGAGGCAGGTCCATTTTTAACAATTTGAGCTACATATATGCCTTTATAAAAACTTATATTACCATCCAAATAAGGTATAACCTCCTTATCATATGCATACACACCCATTGTTGCTTGTTCAAATGAATCGTTATTTTTAAAACTATTAATAACTGGCTTAACAACATTAATTGGAACTGCAAATCCTATTCCCTCTGCTGAGGATATTTTTACAGTATTTATTCCGTATCACTTCCCCATTTGGATAAATTAATGGGCCTCCACTATTTCCTGGATTTATAGTTGCATCTGTTTGTATTAAATCTGACATGTATGATATGCTACTTCCCTCTTCAAGTTTTATAGTTCTGCTTTTACTACTTATTATCCCTGACGTTACTGTTCTTCTGAATTCAAATCCAATTGGATTTCCAATTGCATAAACCGTCTCCCCTATTTTAATCTTGCTTGAATCTCCTAAGCTCACATATTTTAAATCTTTAGCATTTATTTTTGTTATTGATAAATCTAAATCCGAATCACTCCAAACTACAGTACCATCATATTTTTTACCATCTTCTAAAGTTACATAGCATGTACTTAATTTGCCCCCTGTAACATGTTCATTACTCAAAATATATCCATTGTTTGTGACTATTACCCCAGTTCCTAAACCTAAGGAATATTCATCATTATTAGAAAATATTGATGTTCCATTATTTTTTAATTTTGAAATACCTACTACACTTTCCATAGTTTCTTCTAAAATATCTGACACTGTTTTGCTTTCTTCTATTGCGTTATCCACAGTTTGTTCATTTACTGTGGATATTGTTCTTTGTGTTTCATAATCCGAGTCATATATTTCTATATTTTTATATGTAGAATATAAATATATGAAAATCATTGTTATGATGCTTAATGCTATTATTGTTAATAGCGCTTTTTTTATTTTGTTCTTTTTCTTGTATTTTTTTGGCATTTCTTCCCTCCTACTGTTTTAATTTTTGTTCTCTTTTTATTTTGTGTTATTTTTTATTTTTTAAACCTGTTTTTGAGAACTGTTTTTGGGGACGGAGAAAATCTATTTTTAGATATTAATTCTTATGTTTTTTTGCAATATTTTGTGTCACTTTTTTGTCGAAAAATATTTTATATTAATTTACTATGTCAAAAGCTTGCAAATTATATATTTTAATAGTATAATTCAATTGATTTTAAATGTATTTTTAAAGAGGTAATATATATGGAAAATAAGAAACTTTTTGAATTAACAAATCCACAAAAAAATATTTGGAATACAGAATTGTTTTTTTCAGATACAAATGTAAATAATGTATGTGTATCTGGAATTATAAATGAAGTTGTAAATTTTGGCATTCTAAAAAAAGCTATCAATGTATTAGTAGAAAAAAATGATAGTTTTAGAATCAATCTTTTACTTTCAGAAAATGTCCCAATGCAGACTTTTAGTACTTTTGTACCTTTTGATATAGATATAATAAATGTAAATTCAAAAGCCGAATTTAAATCTATTGAGCAATCAATGGTTAATGAAAAATTTACATTGATAAATTCAAATTTATTCAAATTCAAATTAGCTAAATTCCCAGATGGTAAAGGTGGTGTTATTCTAAATGTCCACCATATTATTGCTGATTCATGGTCTTTAGGGCTTACTATACAAGAGATTGTAAAAATATATCATTGTCTATTAAATGAAAATTCAGAATATATTTCTGACACATTTTCTTATAAAAACTTAATAATTTCTGAACAAGAATATAAAAATAGTAATAGATATAATAATGATAAAGAATTTTGGAATTCTTATTTAAAAGATTTTTCTGAACCTATTTCTATTCCTTCAATAAATAAAGGCAATTATGAAGGTTCATCAAAAGCAAAAAGACTTTCTTTTAATATTGACCATAAATTAGTTAAACAGATTTCTGATTTTTGTAATACAAATAAAATTTCAAACTATGTCTTCTTTATGTCTATTTATTCTTTATACATAGCTAATGTTTCTAATGTTAATGATTTAATTATAGGGACACCAATCCTAAATAGACTTAATTATAAAGACAAATTAACTACTGGTATGTTTGTTACAACGAAGCCTTTTAGAGTACATTTTAATGAAACAGATACATTTATTAATTTTGCATCAGCAAATAATATTAATTTAGTATCTTTATTTAGACATCAAAAATATCCTTATTCTGATATTCTTGAAGATATTAGAGAAACTACAGATATTCCTAACTTATATAATGTTGCTGTGTCTTATCAAATAACAAAAGCTGTTTCAAATGATATCGGTGATTATGAAACGAATTGGACTTTTAATAATAATTGTTTGAATGATATGAATATACACTTATATGACATTAATGATACAGGAAATTTGAAAATTGATTATGACTTTTTAATTGGAAAATATTCTGAAGATGAAATATATTCAATTCATCTTCGTATCATAAATATGATAAATCAAGTTTTATCTAACTCTTCTATTTTATTAAATGATATAGAAATAGTTACACCAGAAGAAAAAATTCAAATATTAGATACTTTTAATAATAGAACTTTAGAATGTCCTTTTGACAAAAATATCATTAAACTTTTTGAGGAGCAAGTAAACTTACATCCAAACAATATTGCATTAATATATAAAGATGAAAAATACACTTATAGTGAACTAAATTGTTTAGTAAATAAATTTGCAAGATTTTTAAGTAAATATAATATTGTTAAAAATGACATTATAGGTGTTTACATGAATAAAAATTCATGGTTTATAATATGCATCTTAGCTATTCAAAAATTAGGAGCTGCATATTTACCTATGCATCCTGATTATCCTGAAGATAGAGTTAATTATATTTTAAAAGATAGTAATTCGAAATTATTAATAACTGACCAAACTATAAATGTTGATTTACCTATAATAACTAATCTTGAAAACCAAGATTTAACTAATTATGATGATTCAAAATTAAATATTGATTTTCCTAGTGATAATTTATGTTATATTATTTATACCTCTGGTTCAACAGGAAATCCTAAAGGTGTTATGCTTTCACATTATAATTTAATTAATTTTTTATATAACTTTAATGATTGTTTTATAAATAAATTTTCACCAGAAGATAATTGTTTGTCAGTTGCAAACATGTCTTTTGATGCTAGTGTACAAGAAATATTTTCTCCTTTATGTTTTGGTGCAACTTTAGTCTTGTATCCAAAAAATACTTTAACAGATATACCTCTTCTTTGTGATATATTAGAAAAAAATCATATTACTTTTTCTTTTCTACCACCTAATATATTAGATGATATATTTAACTTTGTTTATGAGAATAAAAAATCTTTTGAAATAAATAAATTATCTGTTGGAGTTGAAGCTATAAAAAATAGTACTTTAAATAATTTTTATAAGTTAAATAAAGATATAGAAATAGTAAATGGTTATGGTCCTTCAGAAGCAACAATATGTTCAACATTCTTTGTTTATAAATATAATGAAACGAATGATATTGTTCCTATAGGATATCCTTTAAAAAATAATAATATCTTTATCTTAAACAGATTTAATAATTTGCAACCTGTTGGTATGCCTGGTGAACTCTGTATTACAGGAAAGAGTGTTTCTTTAGGATATTTAAATAATCCTGATTTAACCAATAAATCTTTTATGCATTTAAGCAATTTATCTCCTCAAAAAATATATAAAACGGGGGATATATGTTATTGGTTAACTTCTGGTTGTTTAACTTTTGTTGGAAGAAAAGATTCTCAAATTAAATTTAGAGGTCATAGAATAGAATTATCTGAAATAGACAATTGTACTAAAAATATTGATGGTGTTTCTAATTCATTAACACTTCTAAAAGATATAAATGGTACATCTACAATTTGTTCATACATTGTAACAGTAGATAATAATATAACAACAGAATTTATACATAATTATTTATTAAACAAATTGCCTTATTATATGATTCCTACTTATATAATCCTTTTAGATAAATTTCCATTAACTCAAAGTGGGAAAATTGATAAAAAGTCTTTGCCAGAAATATCTTATATAACCGATAATATAGTTAAACCATCATCTAAAACAGAAAAAAAATTGCATGAAATACTTTGTGATTTATTAAATTTGAAATCTATATCTATTGCAGATAACTTCTTTAATTTAGGAATGGATTCTTTATTAGCTATACGTTTTTCTTTAAAAATTTACGACTTATATAATAAAAATATAACTATTAATACATTGTTTAAATATAATACAATATATTCATTGGCTAGTTACTTAGACACTTTAGAAAGCTGTTTGAATTATATTGATATAAAAAAATATCCATCAAAGATAAATTATGAATTATCTTCTGCACAAAAAAGAATTTATTATGCTTCAAAATTATCTGGAGACTCTTCACTTTTATATAATGTAAGTGGCGGTTTGTTAATAAATTCTATACTAGATAAAGATAAAGTTCAAAATATTTTTAATGAGCTTATTAAACAGAATAGCATTTTCCGTACTTATTTTAAAATTGAAAATAATGAACCAAAACACTATGTTATGAAAAATATAGATTTACATATTAATACTATTGAACATTCTAATTTAAATAACGACGATATTGAAAATTTGATTAATTCTTTTCCAAAGTCATTTGATTTAGACTTTGCTCCTTTATTAAGAGTTGAATTACATTATTTTAATAATTCGTCCTTATTACTAATAGATTCTCATCATATCATAATGGATGGAACTTCTTTAAATATTCTATTACGCGAATTTTGTGATTTATATAATGGAACATGTGATAAGTTTGACAATTTAATAGAATATAAGGATTTTTCTATTGCAGAGAATAATTTTATCTCTAGCAATAAATTAATTCCTATAAAGAATTATTGGTATAAAAGATATTCTGATTTTGAAATTCCAGTTATAAACTTGCCTTATGATTTTTCAAAATCTGATATAAAAACATTTAACGGAGAAAAATTGTACTTTAAATTTGAGCCTTCTTTGATGAAAAGGATAAAACAAATTGCTAATAAGTTTAATGTTTCAGATTATATGATTTTTCTTTCTTGTTTATATTTATTGCTATATAAATATTCAAGTCAAGAAAATATAATAATAGGTTCTCCAATAGAAGCTAGAAATGATATAAAATTAAATAATATAATTGGTAATTTTGTTAATAATATTGCATTAAATTTAAAAATAAATCCAGACTTATCTTTTGAAAATCTAATATTAGAAGTTAAAGATTCGGTATTAAATGCATTATCTAATCAACCATATCCTTATGATTTATTAGTAAAAGATTTAAAAATACCTTCAAACCTTTCTCTATTTGATGTGGTTCTTGCTTATCAAAATGAGATGGATTATACTAATTTATCAATAAATAATAAAAATATAGAAATGATACCATCAAATACTAAAACTTCAAAATTTGATTTAACTTTTGAAGTTGTTCCTTCAACTTATAATATAAATATTGAATATAATTCTGATTTATTTAAACCAGAAACAATCTATAGTTTGTTTGAACATTACATATTTTTATTAGAAAATATTTCAAAAAATTTATCAGTTGCTTTAAAAGATGTTGATATTATTACTGAAAAAGAAAATAATTTATTATCAATTTTTAATAAAACTGATGACGTTATAAATGATGATACTGTTGTAAGTTTATTTGAAAATCAAGTAAAACTTAATCCAAATAATGTTGCATTAATATGTGATAATAAAAAATTAACATATTCAGAGCTTAATCAAAAATCTAATAGTCTAGCACATCTTTTAATTAATGCTGGTATACATCCAAATGATATAGTTTGTGTTATGACTAATCGTTCTTTAGAGACTATTGTTTGTATGTTGGGAATTTTAAAAGCTGGTGCTGCATTCTTAAATGTTGACCCTACATATCCTATTGAACGTACTCAATATTATTTGTCAGATTGTAAAGCTCAATATGTATTAACACAAAGATCTTTAAAAGATTCTGTTAAAAATATTAAAAATTGTATAGAAATAGATTTGGATAACGAATTTTACAATTATAATTTTGAAAATCCTAATGTTAAAGTTAATGCAAATGATTTATCTTATGTTATATATACATCTGGTTCAACAGGAAAACCAAAAGGAGTTATGCTAAATCAAGTTGGATTTGCTAATATGACAAAAGCTATGACAAAAGTTTTAAATTACTTAAAAGAAGGAAATAAACATTGTCTTGTATCCGTAACATCTACACCTTTTGATATATTTGTTTACGAAATTATAGTTTCTTTAACACATGGATTAAAGGTACTTATGGCAAACAATGCTGAACATAGAAACCCTATTTTATTGGATGCTTTGATAAAAAAATATAATGCTGATGTTATGACTGTTACACCTAGTTTAATGAAAATCAATTATGATAACAAACTTAATCCATCTGCACTTTCAAATATTAAACACATGGTTTTTGGTGGAGAGCCTTTACCTGAAAAATTTGTACAAGATTTAAGGGAACTATCTAAAGATGTTACTATTTATAATATATATGGACCTAGTGAAATAACGATTTTATCCAATGTTCAAAATTTAAATGGAGAGAATAAAATAACAATAGGACCTCCAATTATGAATACTCAAATTCATATTTTAGATAAAAATGGACATCGTGTTCCTATTGGAGTAGTTGGAGAAATATATATTTCTGGTATACAAGTCGGTTTAGGATATTTAGGAAAACCAGAAATGACTAAAGAAAAATTTTTACCAAATGCTTTCGGTCCTGGAAAAATGTATAAGTCTGGCGATATTGGAAGATGGACATTTGATGGAAAAGTCCAATGTTTAGGTAGAATTGACCACCAAATAAAATTAAGAGGTTTAAGGATAGAACTTGGAGAAATAGAGCAAAAAATAGAAAGCATTGATGGAGTTATATCTAGCGTTGTTAATAAATTTGAACATAATGGAAAAGAATTTTTATGTGGTTATTATGTATCTGATGAAAATTCTAATATTTCTGAACAATTTGTAAAAGATTTTTTAAGAAAATCTTTGCCTTATTATATGGTTCCAACATACATCGTTCATCTTGAACAAATGCCTTATACAATAAATAGAAAAATTGACAGAAAAGCTCTTCCTTTACCTGATGTTAATAATATTTCTAGTGGAAATACTGTTAATAATCAAAATCTAACTTTAGAAGAAGAAAAGCTTCTTGATATTTGGAAACGTGTTTTAAATTTAGATACTATTTCTATTACTGACAACTTCTTTGATATAGGTGGTGATTCTATATCTGCAATAAATATGCAATTAGAAGCTATGAAGTATGGTTTTAATTTTGAATATGCTGATATTTTTAACCATCCAACAATACAATTATTAGCAAATCATAACTATACAAAATCTGCTCCTACTCACTCTATAAGTGATGATGATTATACTAAAATTAATGATATTTTAAAGAGAAATGATGTATCTAATATCTCTAGTATACAAAAATTCGATGTAAATAATGTCCTTCTAATTGGTGGTACTGGATATTTAGGTTCACATATTATACATTCTTTTTTAGAGAAAGAAACTGGAGATATATATTGTTTAGTTAGAGCTAAAAATAATGTAATACCTTCTGAACGTTTAAAAAATATTTTAAATTTTTATTTTGGAATTGAATTTTTTGAAAAAAATAGAAATAGAATTCATGTATTAGAAGGTGATATTGTAAAAGAAAATCTAGGTCTTTCACAAGATGACTTAAAAACAATTAGTAAAAATATTTCTACCATAATTAATTCTGGCGCAATAGTAAAACATTTTGGTCAGAAAAATCTATTTGAAGAAATAAATGTTGTAGGTACTAAAAATATTGTTACACTATGCAAAAAATTAAATAAACGTTTATTACATATCTCTACTATCAGTGTGTCTGGAAATGGTGAAAAAGAAAATTCTATAAAAGAAACTGCTGACAATATAAATTCTAAAAAATTATTTTCTGAAAAGTCTTTATATGTTGGTCAAAACTTAGATGGTGTATATTCAACAACTAAATTTAAAGCAGAAAAATTAATATTAGAAGAAATTGCAAATAATAATTTAAATGCTCAAATTTTAAGAATTGGTAATATTGTTAATAGATATTCTGATGGAGTTTTTCAAAGAAATACCAAGGAGAATGCTTTTGCTCAGAGAATAAGATCTTTCATAAAAATAGGAGTTTTTCCAGAATATTCTTTAAACCATTCCATAGAATTAACTCCTGTAGATTTGTGTAGTGATGCTATAATTAAAATATTACAATATAGTAGCATTTGTAATACTTTTCATATTTACAATACAAATTTAATGCCTATTAAATTATTTTATGAAACCTTAAAAGAGCTTCATATAGATATTTCTCCGGTAACAGATGATCTAATGACAAATATTATTAATAACTTACTTAATGATTCTGAAAAAAGAGATTCTATTTCTGGAATTATTCAAGATTTAGACTCTAATAGGCATTTATTGTATACTTCTAGCATACAATTAGATGCTACTTTCACAGAATTATATTTAAAAAATATTGGTTTTGAATGGAAGACTATTGACAAAAATTATATAATAAAATATATTAATTATTTTAAAAAAATTAAATTTTTAGATTAGAGGGATATTTATGAATTTTGTTACATTACCTTTTATATTATTGGTAATTTCCACTTTTTTAGTTGTATGTATGGCCTTTTACATTTTAGGGAAAAGGCCTCTAATACAATTACAGAAATCATTTATATGTATTTTAATATGTGTATTAATTATAAGTTTAGGTGTATTAATGCAAAATATTTGCTATAATTTATTTGAATTTCCACCTATATATTTTGAATATTTCATTTATATTGGAACTTGTTTTTTACCAGTGGCTATTTTCTTTATGGCTTTAATTTTTAAAAATACCAAGATTACTTTTAAAAAATCTTATTTACTTTTATTTATAATACCTATATTTTCATTAATAGTTTTATGGACAAATAATTTACATCATTTATTCTATGTTAAATATTCATTATCTATTAATGAATCTCAGGTAGGGCCATATTTTTATGTACATTCATTTTATACATATTTTCTATTTTTTATAAGTATATTTTTATTTATAAAAACTTCAATAAAATCTTCTGGTATTTTTTCTAAGCAATCTATTTTGTTTATAATAGGTACCTGTATTCCTATAATTATTAATTTATTAGGAACGACTAAAATTATTAGTATGAATGTATATTTAACTCCTATTAGTTTTTCTTTAGCTATTTTTATTTATGGATTAGCTATACTAAAATTTAATTTTTTAGGAGTTGCCCCTATTGCACTTCAGAAAATTGTTGATAGAATTTCAGACAGCTATATAGTACTAAATGAAGATGGAAGTATAACAGACTTCAACCAAACTTTTTTAACAACATTTAATATAAAAGAAAAGAAAGACTTAAGAAGTCAAAACTTTGAAACATTTTTAAAAGAAAACAATTTATACTTAAACTTTAAAAAAATAAAAAATGCATTACCAAAAGTCAAAGACTCTGAAAAAACAGTATCTTTTGATTTATATATAAAAAAAATAGACAGACATTTTCATATAGAAATAAACTCTATTTTATCAGATGGTGAATCTTTGGGAATTCTAATATTATTCAAAGATATTACACAACACATGAAAGACATGCAACAAATTAAAGACACACAAGAAACTCTTATGGAAGCTGAACGTCTATCTTCTCTAGGACAATTAATAGGAGGAATTGCACACAACCTAAAAACTCCTATAATGTCAATATCTGGTGCCGCTGAAGGTCTAACAGATTTAGTAAAAGAATATGATTCTTCAATCGATGACCCTGAAGTTAACAGTCAAGACCATCATGATATAGCAAAAGATATGAACGAATGGATAAGAAAAATCAAAGAATATACTGAATATATGTCAGATATTATTACTGCAGTTAAAGGACAAGCTGTAACACTTTCTGAAACAGAAAATGTATCTTTTGATTTAGATGAATTGGTAAAAAGAGTAGATATTTTAATGAAACACGAACTTAAAAATGCTCTTGTTTATATGAATGTTCAAATGAAAGCACCAAAGAGCACTACAATACATGGTGATATAAACAGTTTGGTTCAAGTTATAAACAATATGATTTCAAATGCAATTCAAGCATATAATGGAGAACCTGAAAAAAATATTGATTTAATTTTAGATAAACAAAAAGATAATCTAATTATCTCTGTTAAAGATTACGGTTCTGGTTTACCTCAAAAGGTTCAAGATAAGTTGTTTAAAGAGATGATTACAACAAAAGGTAAAAATGGTACTGGTCTTGGTTTATATATGTCTTATTCTACTATTAAAGCTCATTTTAATGGTGATATTACTTTTGAAACTGAGGAAGGTAAAGGTACTACATTTAATATTATTTTACCATTATAAAATATTAGAGCATAGGTTTTTGAATCCTATGCTCTAATATTTTTGTACTTAAAAAGTCACATTCTCTTTTCTAATATTTTTGAGATTTTAATATTATGCTATTTTTGTTGAATGAATTCAATATATTTTTAGTATTTTGTTGAATGAATTCAACAAAATATAGAAAATTGTTGTTTTATTTGTAATTAGTTCTCCTTTTTTATCTTTTCTATTTGATATTCTTATTTCTTATATAATCACCATTGAACTCTTCTGCTAGAATATCCATCTCTATGGTATCATAATACTTTCCGCTTATGAACTCACATTTCCTTCTTCTACCATATTCTTTAAATCCACATTTCTTATAGCAAGCTAACGCTCTTTCGTTAAACTCCATCAAATCCAATTTAATATTATTTAAATTTAGATAATTAAAACCATATTCTAATATTAATCTTATAGCTTCTGTTCCATATCCTTTATCTCTATAATTTTTATCTCCTATAAATATTCCTAATACTGCTTTTCTTTTTATGTGGTTTATTTCATGCAATCCCACACCCCCTATTAATTTATCTTTTTCTATATCTATTATTGAAAATATTGCTTCTTCATTTATATTATTTTCTAAATATTGTTTTTCTGCTTCAATTGTCATTATTCGATGACTTCTTCCTGTATAATCTGTTGTTTCAAAATCATTCATCCATTCTGTATATTTTTCTGCATCTTCACAACTCATTGGTGATAAGTATATTCTGTCTCCTACTAATTTTTTAAAATATTTCATTTTATTCACTCTCCTATCTCTTTTTCCATTATTTTTCTTTTTTTGCTTCTCTTATTTTCATACTTTCCCTCCTTATAAATAAAAATTATATAACTAAAAAAACCTTACAAAGAAATCTTTAAGACTCCTCGGTATGGCTTTATCCTCTACTTCTGTGTAAGTAATTATTATTAATTACTCTATATCGCTCAAAATTATTAATTTCTAGATATACTCTTAAATTGTATTTATATAATACAACAAAAATACTATTTTTTCAAGCATTTTTAAAATTATATTCTAAAACACTTGATTTTTATATAATTTATGAATATAATTATCGTAACAAAACAAAATAATTATTATTATAATTATTGTAAAAACACTTATTGAGGTGAATATATGAGAAAAGGATTGCAAAATATAGTTAATGAAAACAACAAATATAGAATAATAGCAGTAGACGATGAAGAAGGGATCGTAGACTCACTTTCTATCTTTCTAAAGCGTTCTGGTTATGACTTCACAGGAGTTACAGACCCAATGGAAGCAATAGAAAAAGTAAAAACAGAACACTATGACTTAATGTTATTAGACTTTATAATGACACCTATTCATGGTGACCAAGTTGTTGAAGAAATTAGAAAATTTAACAAAGAATTATATATATTATTACTAACAGGACACAAAGATTTAGCTCCACCACTAGAAATAATTAGAAAACTTGACCAACTTCTTATATTAATAGAATCAGGTATAAAATCAATTGATCAAATGAATGAAATAAAAAAGATTAATGAAAAATTATCTGAAACTAATGAAAAGCTTGAAGAAGCTTACTTATCTACAATTCAAACACTAAGATATACAGTTGAAGCAAAAGACACATATACAAGAGGACACTCTGACAGAGTATCACAATATTCTGTTTTAATTGGAAAACATCTTGGATTATCTGATAAAGAATTGCATGATTTAGAAATAGGTGGATTATTCCATGATATTGGAAAAATCGGAGTTCCCGATTCAATACTTCGAAAAGAATCAAAACTTACAGATGATGAATATTCAGAAATAAAAAACCACCCTGCAATAGGAGAACATATTTTATCTTCTGCAACAATTTTTAAAGATATTATTCCTATTGTAAAACATCATCATGAAAAATATGATGGTACTGGATATCCAGGAAAATTAAAAGGTGAAGAAATTCCTTATTTAGCTAGAATTGCAGCAATTGCAGATACTTTTGATGCAATGACTTCAAAAAGAAGTTATAGAGATGCTTTACCTATGGATGTTGTTGTCTCTGAATTTGAAAGATGTAGAGGAACTCAATTTGATCCACAATTAGATGATGTATTTTTAGATATTTTAAAAAATCATTATGATGAAATTGAACATATTAGAGATAATTATTAAAATTTCCGACCAGCAAAGAACGGTATTTTAATATATATAACTATCAATTAGGTATTATAATAATAAAGGGATTTTGAGTGCCGGACCCTTTTGTCCATTTCCCCAAAATCCCTCTTTTTTTACACTTTCATAGATAATGCAACTTTTTTTCTTTCCATATCTATTTTAATAACCTTAACCTTAACAATATCCCCCACTGAAACCAAATCAGAAGGATTTTTTATAAACTTATCACTCATTTCAGAAATATGCACTAAACCATCATATTTAACACCAATATCTACAAACGCACCAAAATCTATAACATTTCTAACCGTTCCTGTTAAAATCATACCCTCTTTTAAATCTTCTAATTTTAAAACATCTTGGCGTAATATTGGCTTTGGCATATCTTCACGTGGGTCTCTTCCAGGTTTGCTCAATTCTGAAATTATATCTGTTAATGTCATTTCACCTATTTCTAATTCTTTTGCAGTTTTTGCCACATCAACTGATTTTAATTTTTCCCTTAATTCAAAAGTTTTATCTTTATCACGTAAGTCTTCTTTATCAAATCCTAAAGATTTTAATAATTTTTCAGTTGCTTCATAACTTTCAGGGTGAACTGCAGTAATCTCTAATGGATTTTTTCCATCTATAATTCTTAAGAAACCAGCACATTGTTCAAACGCAACTTTCCCTAACTTTGGAACTTTTAAAAGCTCTTTTCTCTCTTTTAATTTTCCATTTTCATCTCTGTATTTTACAATATATTTTGCAATTGTGCTGTTTATTCCTGAAACATATGAAAGTAATGATGGTGTTGCTGTATTTACATCTACTCCAACTTTATTAACACTATCTTCTACTACTCCTGTAAGACTTTCAGCTAATTTCTTTTGATTTACATCATGTTGATATTGTCCAACTCCTATTGCTTTAGGGTCTATTTTTACAAGTTCTGCAAGTGGGTCTTGTAATCTTCTTGCAATTGAAATAGCTCCTCTTATAGAAACATTTATGTCTGGATATTCTTCTGTTGCCAATTTTGATGCTGAATATACTGATGCTCCTGCTTCACTTACAATTACATAGTGAACTTCTCTTTTTGCTTCTTTTATCATATCTGCAACAAACATTTCTGACTCTCTTGAAGCTGTTCCATTTCCAATTGCTATCATATCAATTTTGTCTTTTTCAATTAATTTTAATAATTCTTTTTTAGCACCTTCAACATCGTTTTGTGGCTCTGTTGGATATACTGTTGTATAATCTAAAACTTTTCCAGTTTCATCAATTACAGCAATTTTGCATCCTGTTCTATATGCTGGGTCAAATCCCATTACAGTTTTTCCTTTAATAGGTGCTCCTAACAATAATTGTTTTGAATTTTGACCAAATACTTTTATAGCTTTTTCTTCAGCTTTTTCTGTTAAATCTGAACGGATTTCTCTATCAATTGATGGCTCAATTAATCTTTCAAAACTGTCTAATATAGTATCTTTCAACATTTGTGTGAATTGAGTTTCACCTTTAATGTTATCTTTTTCAATATACATTAATATTTTATCTTCAGGTTTCTCTATTGATACTTTTAAGAAATCTTCTTTCTCTCCTCTATTTATTGCTAGAATTCTATGGCTTGGAATATATTTTAAAGCTTCACTATAATCATAATACATTTCATAATTTGATTTTGCCTCTGCATCTTTTGCCTTTGTTTTAATTAAACCTTCTCTGTAACATTGTCTTTTTATTTCTTTTCTATATTTAGCATTATCAGAAATGTCTTCTGCTATAATATCTAATGCTCCTTGAATTGCATCTTCTGGTGTTTCTACAACTTTGTCTTTGTTCTTTTTATCTTCATCTGACAATTTATCTACGTTTACATATTGTTTTGCTATTTCCATTATAGGTGTATTTTCTTTTTGTTCAATAATTATTTGAGCTAATGGTTCTAATCCTTTGGCTTTAGCAACTGTTGCTCTTGTCTTTTTCTTTTGTTTATAAGGTCTGTAAATATCCTCAACTTCAGCTAAAGTTTTAGCAATTGCAACTGCCTGTAAAATTTCATCTGTTAATTTACCTTGCTCATCTATTGATTTTATAACTTCTTCTTTTCTTGTTTCTAAGTTTCTTAAATATGTTAGTCTTTCTCCAAATGTTCTTAATACTTCATCACTTAATCCACCTGTTACTTCTTTTCTGTAACGTGCAGTAAATGGTATTGTGTTTCCTTCATCAATTAATTTTATTGTGTTTTCTACTTGTTGTGTTTTAATGTTTAATTCTTCTGCTATTGTTTTTACTATTTTATCCATTGTTTTACCTTCCTTTTTCTGCTTTTTTCCTCCGTCACTAAAAACTGTTTTTTATTCAATTCCCAAATACTCATTATAAGTAACTTCTCTATCTATAACTTTTCCATCTTCTTTAATATCAATTACTCTATTAGCAACTGTTTGAGTTAATTGATGGTCATGAGAAGTAAATAAAATATTTCCTTTAAAATTTGTCATTCCATTATTTACAGATGTTATACTTTCCATATCTAGATGGTTTGTTGGTTCATCAAATATTAAGAAATTAGCACCTGAGAGCATCATTTTTGAAAGAACACATCTTACTTTTTCTCCTCCTGATAATACTTTAACTTGTTTTAAAGCTTCATCTCCAGAGAATAACATTCTTCCTAAGAATCCTCTAACATAAGTTTCATCTGGGTCTTTAGAATATTTTCTAAGCCATTCTGTTATGTTTTCGTCTGTATCAAATAAATAGTTATTATCCTTAGGGAAATATGATTTTGTAATTGTTGTTCCCCATACTAATTCTCCACTATCTGGTTCCATTTCTCCTGCTATTATTTGGAATAATACTGTTTTTGCAATTTCATTGTCTGCTAAAAATGCTATTTTGTCATCTTGTTTTACAGTAAATGATACATTATCTAGTACCTTTACACCTTCAAATGTTTTTGAAATATTTTTTACTTGTAAAATTTCTTTTCCAGGTTCTCTATCTGGTTTGAAATCTACATATGGATATTTTCTATTTGATGGTTTTATTTCATCTAATTCTATTTTCTCTAAAGTTTTCTTTCTTGATGTAGCTTGTTTTGATTTTGAAGCATTAGCACTAAATCTTGCAATAAAGTCTTGCAATTCTTTTATTTTTTCTTCCTTCTTCTTGTTTTGTTCTCTCATTTGTTTTAATGCTAATTGACTTGATTCATACCAGAAGTCATAGTTTCCTGGATATACTTTAATCTTTCCAAAATCAACATCCGCAATGTGTGTACATACTTTATTTAAGAAATATCTATCATGTGATACAACTATTACAGTATTTTCAAAATTAATTAAAAATTCTTGTAACCAGTTTATGCTCTTTAAATCCAAGTCGTTTGTAGGCTCATCTAATAGTAATACATCTGGATTTCCAAATAAAGCTTGAGCTAACAATACTTTAACTTTTTCTCTAGCTTCTATTTCTTTCATGAATTTATAATGATTTTCAGGTACAATTCCTAAATCATTTAAAAGCATTGCTGCATCAGATTCTGCATTCCATCCATCTAATTCTGCAAATCTTTCTTCTAATTTTGCAGCTTTCATACCATCTTCTTCTGAAAAATCAGGTTTTGCATATATTGCTTCTTTCTCTTTCATTATGTCATATAACTCTTTATTTCCCATCATTACTGTATCAATTACTGTATTTTCTTCAAAAGCAAAGTGGTCTTGTTTTAATATTGATAGTCTTTCTCCTTTTTCTAATGTTACATCACCTTTACTTGGCTCTATTTCTCCTGATAATACTTTTAAAAATGTTGATTTTCCTGCTCCATTTGCTCCTATTATTCCGTAGCAATTTCCTTTCCCAAATTTTATGTTTACATCTTCAAATAATACTCTTTTTCCAAATCTTACGGTTACTCCGTTTGCACTTAACATTTTAATCTCCTTTCACTACGCTTCGCTCCGTTCATCGTCATCCAAAATTTTGTTAAAATTTTGTCTGCCAAATCTTTGTACTACGCTTATTGCATTTTTCTCTATGCTTGTTATTATAACTTAATTTCGTCTATTTTTCAAGTCTTACTGTTTAATGGTTTTTACTTTGCAACTTTAAAACCATTAAACAGCAACTTTCAAGTATATAATTTTTATACTTTTTATTGAAAATTTGATAACTTTATGATATTTTTATTATATAAAATTATAGGGGGAAAAAAATGAGAAGAGCTAAAAGAAGAAAAACAAAATCAAATAATAATATGAAAAAAATAATTTTATTTTTTGTAATTTTTATTTTAATACTACTTTTATTTTTATTATTAAAAAACATACCTTTTAATAATATTCATAAAAGCAATTTGCAAAATGATATTACTAATAATGATAACCTTAATACATCAACAGAAAATATTGAAAACAATGTATCAGAAAATATAGTTAAAGAATCTAGACCAAAAGAAACGCCTATCACATTTACAATGACTGCTATTGGAGATTCTTTGTGTCATAATACTCAATACTGGGATGCCTATAATAAAGAAACTGGAGAATATGATTTTTCTTATGTTTATGAAGATATACGAGATTATACAAAGTATACTGATATAACTATCGGAAGCTTGGAAACAACTTTTGCAGGAGAAGAAAGAGGATACAGTAATTACCCAACATTTAACACTCCTGACAGTTTAGCAAAAGCCCTTAAAAATATTGGTGTTGATATTATTTCTTTAGCTGGAAATCATGCTTTAGACTACGGATATACAGGTCTTTGCAGAACAATAGATGTTTTAGATGACGCTGGTATTTCTCATTTAGGCACATATAAAACAGCAGAAGAACAAGAACAGTTATTAATTAAAAATATTAAAGGTGTAAATATAGCTTTTATAAACTATACTTATGGAACTAATGGCATTCCCGTACCTTCTGGAAAAGAATATTGTGTTAATTTAATTGATAAAGATTTAATTAAGAAACAAATTCAACAAGCAAAAGAGCAAAAAGTTGACATAATAGTTGCTTGTATGCATTGGGGTACAGAATATAGAACAACTGCTAATTCAGAGCAAAAAGAGCTTGCAGATTTTCTTTTTGAAAATGGTGTTGATATAATTCTTGGAAATCATCCTCATGTTTTAGAGCCTATGGAGAAAAGAACTATTACTCTAGAAGATGGAACTGAAAAAGAAGTTTTTGTTGTTTATGCTTTAGGTAATTTTACAGCTGATCAAAGAGATGAAATTACTAGAGATTCAGCAATTTTGAATTTAACTATTACTAAAAATATTGATGGAAAAATTTCAATAGATAAAGTTGATTATGTGCCTATTTATATGTATAAAAATACAACTGTTAGGACTCATAAATTTAAAATTTTAGATATTGAAAAAACTATTTATGAATATGAATCTGGTTTAAATACTAGTATTGGTTCTACTACTTATAAAAATTTAAAAACTCAATTAGAGAAAATTAAGAGTATTTTAGGTGAAGAAATAAACTAAAAAAAGGATGGAAGGGTTCAGCACAAAAAATCCCTTCCGTCTCTTCTTTTCTTTTTAATCAAGCATATCTTTTCTTTTTAACCACCAAGTAACAAGTAAAGTTAATACAATTGATACTCCAAGCATTATTAGGAATCCAAATTTATTATTTTGAAATGGTAAATAAATAAATGCTGCCAAGCATAAATTATTATGAAAATAAGCAACTTGGATTCCAAATAATTTAATATCATTAGCAAAATTGCAGGTTCCATCAATTGGATCA